>JBQEKJ010000103.1:0-7533 GCA_052103835.1 Pauljensenia sp. | reverse complement strand
CCGGTGGACGGCACGGTGCTCGCAGGTTCGGCCAGCCTGGACCAGTCCCGCCTGACCGGGGAGTCCCTGCCCGTGGACGTGCAGGTCGGTGACACGGTCCTGGCCGGATCCATTGCGGTCGCCGGCGCCCTGGAGGTCACGACCCGGCGCGCGGGCGAGGACTCCACCTTCGGTCAGATCATCGCCACCGTCCGTGAGGCCCAGGAATCGCAGGCACCCGTGCAACGCCTGGCCGATCGGCTGGCGGGAGTCCTGGTCCTCATTGCCCTGGGCGCCGCGCTGGTGACCTTCGTGGTGACCCGCGACGCGCGAGCCACCATCTCGGTGGTCATCGTGGCCGGTGCCTGCGGAATAGCGGCGGGAACACCTCTGGCGATCCTCGCCTCCATCGCGCGGGCCGCCCGAAGTGGTGCATTCGTGCGGGACGGGACCCATCTGGAGGTGCTCTCCGGCGTGGACACGGTGGTCCTGGACAAGACCGGCACCCTCACGCTCGGGCAGGCCCGGGTGGTCGGGGTCCGCACGCTCCCGGGGACCGACGAGGGCGACCTGCTCGCCCTGGCGGCGGGTGCCGAATGGCATTCCGAGCATCCCGTCGGTCGCGCGGTCACGGCTCGGGCCGAGGAACTCGGGGTGGAGATCCCGATCCCCGGGACGGCGGACCACGTGCCCGGGATGGGTGTCACGGCACGGGTCGGCAGCCACGAGGTGCGCGTGGGCAACGGGCGGCTGGTGTCCGGGGCACCACAGGGGGCAGGTCCTTCGGGGGCCAGTCCGGTGCACGTCGCGGTGGACGGACAGTGGACGGGCACCCTGTGGGTGGCCGACCAACTGCGTGAGGGTGCGGCGCGCTGTGTGTCCGACCTGCGTTCCCTGGGGCTGAGGGTCCTCATGCTCACCGGCGACAACGAGGAGACGTCCCGGGCGATCGCTCGCGACGTCGGGATCAGCGAGGTCCGTGCCGGACTCCTGCCTGCGGACAAGCATGCGGTGGTCGGGCAGGAATGCGCCGCTGGGCACGTCGTGGCCATGGTCGGGGACGGCGTGAATGATGCGCCGGCCCTCGCGGTCGCCGACGTGGGCATCGCCATCGGTTCGGGCACCGACGTGGCCCGAGAGAGCGCAGACGTCGTGCTCATCAGCTCCGACCTGGGTGATCTGGTGACGCTGGTACGCACCGCCCGCAGGGCCCGGCGCACCATCATGGTGAACTTCGTGGGCACGCTGGTCGTGGACGCGGTGGGCATGGGGCTGGCTGCTGTCGGCATGCTGGGGCCCGTGGCGGCGGCAGTGGTGCACGTCGGTTCGGAGTCCGCGTTCATCCTCAACTCCGCACGCCTGGTCCCCGGTCGCGCCCGACGCTGATCCCTGCCATGCTCACAGGAGGGTTGGTTCCCACGGGAAGGACACTCCCATGACGCACGTCGTGAGCTCCGGACGCCGCCGCCCCGATCTCGACCGGGACGGAGTCCAGAGTGGCGGCCGCGATGGCCGGTGCGTCTCTGCGGCGCCGCGCCACCTCGGCCGTCACGTGACACGTGTGGGGCTCGGCTCGATGCTGGTGTTCGCCGGCACCAGCCACCTCACGTGGGCGCGCCGGGAGTTCCGGGCGCAGGTCCCCGACCTCGTGCCTCTTGACGCGGACACAACCGTGCTCCTTTCGGGCGTCGTCGAGATCGCGCTCGGGTCCGCGCTGGTCGCCGTGCCCCGACGGCACCGACAGTGCCTGGGCCGATTGGCAGCGCTCTTCTTCGTCGCGGTGTTCCCCGGCAATGTCTCCCAGTTCCTGCACGCCCGCGACGGCTTCGGTCTGGACACGGACGCCAAGCGGTTCGCCCGCCTGTTCCTGCAGCCCCTGCTGGTCGTCCTGGCCTTGTTCTCCACCCGCGACTGGCCCGGGAGCGGCCCTGCATGAGGGCGCTTCCCCCGTCGAGCCACGACCTCGACCCATGTCCTCGTGCCGCAGGGCCGACCGGCGGTGCCGACTGCTCCGGCAGGGCGCGGATGTGGACCACCTCGCGCACGTGACTTGGTGAAGTCCATACTCGGTACTGAACGAACTCATACCGGGGGGAGCGTGTCCACATGCCGCAGGTCTCCGCACTGATCCGCTCCGTGCCGTACTCGGGGATTCGGCGCATCTTCGAGCTCTCGGCCGCCATGGACGACGCGATCAAGCTGTCCGTGGGGGAACCGCAATGCGAGGTGGCACCCCACATCCGCGAGGCCGCCGCACGTGCCTGGAAGGACGACTTCACCGGGTACACCCACAACTCGGGGATCCCGGCCCTGAGAGAGGCCATCGTCGACAAGTTGGCGCGCGTCAATGGCTACGTGGCCGATGTCGACCGGGTGCACGTGACGGCCGGTGGCTCCCAGGCCCTGCACCTGGCGATGGTCATGAGCCTCTCCCCGGGGGAGGAGGTCCTCATCCCCGACCCCGGCTACTCCACCTTCGCCATGGCGCCGAGGCTGGTGGGGGCGGTGCCCGTGCCCTACCCCTTGAGGGCACGGGACTCCTTCATGCCGGACATCGACGTCCTGGAGGGCCTGGTCACCGCCCGTACCCGGGCGATCGTCGTCAACAGCCCTTCCAACCCATTGGGCGTGGTCTACCCGCTCTCGGTCATGCAGGCGTTGGTGGACTTCGCCGCACGCCACGACCTGTGGATCATCAGTGACGAGGTCTACGAGTCCCTCACCTACGATGCGGGCTTCACCAGCGCTGCCACCTTGGACCCGGACCGTGTCATCGGGGTGTACTCGCTGTCCAAGACCTACGCGCTGACTGGTGGCCGCATCGGGTACCTGGTGACACCCGCGGGCCTGGCCGATCGGGTGCGCGCCGCACAGGAGGCGATCGCCAGCTGCGTCAATTCCCCCGCGCAGGTCGCTGCCCTCGCCGCACTCACCGGTCCCCAGGACATGGTGGACGAGTCACGCGCCCACTACCTCGCCAACCGTGACGCGGGCTCCGCACTGCTCACTGGTCGCGGCATCTCCCACCTGCACCCCGGGGGTGCCTTCTACCTGTGGATCGATGTCTCCCACGCCAGTGGTGGGGACGTCGCGGTCTGGGCGGAGAGGTTCCTGGTGGAGCAGCGCGTGGCCGTGGCGCCGGGATCGGCGTTCGGCGCTCGTGGGGAAGGGTGGGTGCGGGTCTGCTACGCGGGGGACACCGATCCGCTGCTCGAGGCACTCGGCAGGTTGCCGGCGCCCGGGGACGGGGAGTTCCGGGCGGATGAGCGCCGGGAGATGTCTCACACAGGATGAGCTCTTCCGGGGTCCGGGGTCCGCGATCGGCGTGAACGATCCGCTGTGGCCGACCCCGTGCGACGGAGCTGGCGTGAGGGGGCCTGCGCGACCGACATGGTGCCGGGACGAGGGGTACACAGGGCGCCCACCGCACGTCCCGACCTACGATGGTGGGAGCCGAGCGCCTTGTCAACCGCAGGGCTTCCCGTACCCAGGTTCCCGCAGCGGGACCTCGCCGCGGATCCGGCGTCGACGCGACCCCAGGAAAGGGATGCTCATGAGCATGTGTCTCCTCGTCTCACCCGTCGAGGCTTCCCACCCGGCAGATACCGCGGACCGTCTGCACGTCGTCGATCCCGCCGACCCCCGGGTGTCGGTTCTCGACCTCGGGGTCACCCGTGGCGACGGCATCTTCGAGGTCCTCGGTGTCGTGGAGGGGCGACCCCAGGCAGTCGATGCCCACCTGCGTCGGCTGGGCAACTCAGCGTCCATGCTCGACCTGCCCGCCCTGGACCTCACCGCGATCCGTGCGGCCATCGGGCAGGTCGTGGCGCTCAGTGAGCCCGTACCCGAGATGCTGGTCAAGATCGTCGTCACCCGCGGGGTGGAGGGCGCGCAGCCCGCCGCCTCCACGTGCTGGGTGATCGCGCTCCCTGCAGCGGACCACAGTGCAGAGCGTCACGAGGGTGTCTCCGTGGTCCTCCTCGACCGCGGCTACCCCCACGACATCTACTCCCGTGCCCCCTGGCTGCTGACGGGAGCGAAGACCCTCTCCTACGCGGTCAACAAGGCCGTCCTGCGCGAGGCGGCCCGGCGTGGGGCCGATGACGTGGTCTTCACCAGCTCTGACGGCTACGTCCTGGAGGGGCCGACCTCCACCCTGATTGCCCGCTTCGGCACCCACATCTGGACCCCGGCCATCGCCCAGGGGCTGCTTCCCGGCACCACACAGGCCAGCGCTTTCGAGTTCTTCGCCGCCCGGGGGTTCTCCACCTCAGAGGTCCTGCTGCGCACCGGACAGCTCGCCGATGCCGACGCCCTCTGGTTGGCGTCCTCGGTGCGGATGCTAGCCCCGGTCCGCGAGGTCGACGGGTGGGCCGTGCCCGTGGACCACGAACTCAGCGACGCGGCAAACGCCTTCCTGCTGGGACGCAGCGAGTAGGTCCCCGTGGAGGTCGGACAGGGGTCGAGGGGCATGTCGGGAGACCGCGCGCACCGGGATCCTGCGTCCGATCGGGCCATGGCCGGGAGCAGTCGGAAGGGCAGGGGGCGGGGCGCCACTGCCGACGCGAGGGCAGGCGCGGGGGTGGGAGTTGGTGCCCGTGCGGTGGCCGGTCGGCAGTCGCAGCCCCGGCGCCGCGCGGGAGCAGCAGTGTGGCACTTCGTGTGCAGCGCACCCCTCACCTTCGGGTGGGCGACGATCCTGCTGGCCACCACCCTCGCCCAGCACACCATGTCGGAGGGACAGCTGGCCGAGGTCCTGGTGCAGCGCTCCACCAACATCATCAACCTCGTCCAGCACCCCGTGGAGTCCCTGGTCGCGAGCCTCTTCTGGATCGACGGGACCTACTGGTTCCCCTACCTGGTGTGCTTCGCCCTCTTCCACGCCTAGGTGGAGCGATGGCTGGGGTGGTGGCGCTGGCTGGTCATCGGCCTCACCGGACACGTCGTGGCCACGCTCGTCAGCCAGGCGGTACTGCTGGCCGCCGTGCACCAGGGCATCGCCCCGCCGATCATGCTGGGTGTGCGCGACGTGGGGGTCAGCTACTTCCAGGCCGCGATGATCGGGGTGCTCGCCCACCACTTCGTGCCGCGTTGTCGGTGGGTGTACGGAGCCGTGACCCTGGCCGCCTACGCCCTGCCCCTGGTCGTGCAGCCAGGTCTGACCACGTTGGGTCATCTGGTGGCGCTGTTGGTGGGGCTGGCCTTCCTCCCCCTGACGAGGGCGTCCACTGCTGCTCCCTGGGATCCCCGGCTCGCATGGCGACGGGTCCGACAGTGGTGGGGGGATCGCCGTCGCACGTGAGGGTGTGGAGAGGACCTGCGGCCGGGTCGTCAGGGAACGAGCACGCATCCGGCCAGCGGTCCGGCCTGCCAGTCTTCCGGAGTCCTGGTGTGGACCTTCGCGAACTCGTCGATGAGCGCGTGGAACTCCTGCCATCCCTCCAGGGAGAGCTCCACCTCACCCTGGACCCGGGTCGCGAAGGCGTCGTAGCCGCTCGGTACCTGCCACCCCAGGTGGCCGAAGAGGCGACGCGCGTAGGTGTCCGCCACGAACACGCCGCGTCCCAGCAGGTAGAGCATGAGGACGTCCGCGGTCTCCGGCCCGATGCCGCGCAGGGCCAGCAGCTCTCGGCGCAGCTCTGGGGTGGAGAGGTGGGTGAGGGCTGGGCTGGCTGCGTAGAGTTCGGGGCCCTGGAGGGCGTCGGCCCCGCCCTCGTCGACCCACCACGCGCACAGGCCCCGGAGTGCGCGCCCCTTCGCGTTCTGGAACCCGGAGGGCACCACCAGCGCAACGAGCTCCGGCACGTCCGTGGCGAGGAGGCGGTCCGGGCTGGTGACGCCCGCGCGACGCAGGAAGCCCAGGGAGCGCTCCACATTGCGCCAGTTCGTGTTCTGCACCAGGACGCAGCCCAGGAGGATCTCGAAGGGGGACTCCACCGTCCACCAACGGGACTGCGGGCCGACGGCGCTGCGCAGGGCGTCGGGCAGCTCCGACACCTCCAGCACGGTGGCACCGGGTGGGTGCTCCCCGGGGAGGGGGAGTGGTGCGGGTTCGGCGGACGGCACGAGCGTGTTCATCCTTCCTGGGAGCTGGGAGCTGGGAGCTGGGAGCGGGGAGCTGGGGGTTGAGGACTGGGGTCGGGGGACAGGGGACGGGGGCCAGGTCCCCAGATGACCCGCCGCTGCCGTGGCATGGGAGCAGTGACATGCTGGGGTCATGCGCAAGACCCTCATCATGCTCCTCGCGGTACTGGTGGTGTGTGCGGGTGGGTACTACGCCTGGCACACGCTCTTCTCCTCCGGTGCGGGTGGCACGTCTGTGGTGGGGGGTCCTGTCGCTCTGTCCCCCGACGAGGACGGTGCCACCCAGTCCGGCGGGACAGGGGGCGGTCCCGGCACGGGGGCGGACGGGATCAGCGACGAGGTCGCGCGCAGCACCTTCAAGACCTTCGTCCTGGCGATGGCCAAGGAGGACGGCGACACCGCCTGCGCGTTCTCCGCCTACGAGGGAGTCCCGGTCGGATCGGGGAACCACTGGGACGACTGCCGTACGAAGGTCGAGGAGACGGTCGACCCCCTCTCCGATCCTGAGCTCGCTGCGCTGCGCGATGCCCTCAGGACGGGGTCGTACACGGTCACCGCGCGTCCGGACAGTGGGGGCGTCACGGTGTCGACCACGGTCCTGGGGGAGACGCTCTCGGGGACAGTCGTCAACGCAGGGGGCGAGGCCCGCGTCGAGCTGAGTTCGCTCAGTCGGCAGTGATTTCGCGGGTGGTGTTCCGACAGGGCACGACTCCTTCGACGGTGCATGCTCCGACACTGACGCCCTGGCCCGGGTTCAGGCGTCGATGAGAGCGGCCCGCAACGCGTCGAGCTCGGCCACCTCCAGACCGAGGCCCGTGTGCAGGTAGCCCTCGAAGTTCCCGAACTCCGCCTCCACCCGGTCGAATGCGGCCTGGAGGTACGCCGCGTCGACGTCGAGCAGGGGCCTCAGGCGCTCGGCGTCCAGGCCGACCGCCGTCGCGCGATCCAGGTCCGGGGCGAAGAGCGCACGCACGGCCGGGGCCACCGCCAGGTACTCCTCGAACACGGCGTCACGAGTCGCTCCGACGGCCATCATCAGCGTGGCCACGGCCCACCCGGTGCGATCCTTGCCTGCCGTGCAGTGGAGGAGTGTGGGCCCCTCACCGCCCCGCGCGACGGTGCGCGCCACCTCGGCGAACCCGGCGCGGGCGGAGGGTTCGGTGACGAACTGCTCGTACGTGCGGCGCATGACGGCTCCCGCGTCGAGGTCGGCGAGGAAGGCGTCCGGGCCCACCCGGCCCTCGGTGACCGCTGCGGGTAGTGTTCCTGCGAGGCTCGTGAAGGAGCCGACGGTGCTGGCGAGGATGTCCACCTGCACCAGGTGGGCGCCCAGGGGCAGGTGGTCGGGGTGGCGCTCGACCTCCGCAGCGGTGCGCATGTCCACCACCATGGCCAGGCCTGTTTTCGGACATTGCCTTAGAGGTTCCGCCAATAGGTCATGGTTTTCGGGTGGGTCGGGTGTCCCAGCGG
>JBQEKJ010000102.1:0-7542 GCA_052103835.1 Pauljensenia sp. | reverse complement strand
TGCGACCTCCGGGTTATGAGCCCGGCGAGCTACCGAACTGCTCCACCCCGCGTCGGTGAACACAACATTACTCGCCACCCGCCATAACTTCAACATGAGCTGCGGTGACGTACCTCTCCGAGTCAGGAATCGCTGACGATGATCGCCACCGGGATGTTCCCCCTGGTCGCATTCGAGTAGGGGCACACCCTGTGGGCATCGTCGGCCAGCCCCTGCGCCCGCTCATGGTCGAGCCCGGGGATGACCACCTCCAACTCGACGGCCAGGGTGAAACCACCGCCCTCCTTCGGGTTGATGCCCACCCGCGCCCTCACCGCGGTGTCGCTGACCGCGGTCCCAGACTCCCGTGCCACTCGCAGCAGGGCATTGTGGTAGCACGCTGCGTACCCGGCCGCGAAGAGGAGCTCCGGGTTGACGCCCTCGCCGGAGCCTCCCAACGCCACCGGCATCGCCAGGTCCAGGTCGAACCTGCCGGCGGGGGTGCCGTCGGAGGTGCGCACGTGGCCGTTGCGACCCGCTCCGGTCGAGAGGGCTTCTGCGGTGTAGAGAGCTTCCATGCTCACACGCTACGGGACCGGTGTCCCCCAGGACAATGACCACCCCCGGTCCGACACGCCCCGGCGCCGCCCTCGTCGGCCCTCGCGTCACTCCCCTCGGAGCGAGCCCGACACCCCGACACCCCACCCCCGTCTCCTCCCAACGCCGGGGGGCCGAGTGCGCGACCAGAACTCGGTCACCGCACCCGGCCCCCCGGACCTGACGTCTTCTCAACCGTCGTTGGTGTCGCTGTCGGTGCCGGCATCCTCACCCGACTGCGCGCCGCCCTCGTCGGTCCCCGGAGTGGTCGCCCCCGAGACATCCTGGCCGAGCTCCTGCTGCGCGGACAGCGCCTGGGCCAGGGCATCGTCGAGCTTCTTCTGCTCGGCACCGTAGGCCGCCCAGTCACCCGACTGGCGAGCCTCGTCGGAGGCCTTCATGGCGTTGCTGGCGTCCACCAGGGCCTGGTTGAGGCGCTCCTGCGCACTTGTGGGACCCGTGGAGCCAGCGTCGTCCTGACCTGAGTCCGCACTCCCGTTGCCCGCCACGGTCGCCTCGGAGTCGCCACCGAAGGTCTGGTCGAGGGACTCCTCCAGGGAGGAGGCGAACCCGACCTGGTTGCCGAAGGCCGTCAGCACGGACCGCAGCACCGGGTAGGAGGCATCGCCCTTGCCCTGGACGTACACCGGCTGGACGTACAACAGGCCACCACCCACCGGCAGGGTCAACAGGTTCCCCCTGATCACCGTCGAGTCGGACTGGTTGAGCAGGTTCAGCTGCGTGGCGATCGACTGGTTGGAGTCGTAGGCGTTCTGGACCTGTCCTGGCCCGCGCACCGTCGTCGAGGACGGGAGTGCGATCAGGCGCAGCTTCCCGTACCCGTCGCGGACCTTGCCCGCCTCGCTCCCCGTCTCGGAGTCGACGGCCAGGAACCCGGCCATCGCCTCGCGCCTGGACTCACCACCGGGCACGAACACCGAGGTCAGGGAGAACTCCGCGGAGTCCTGGCTCGGCATCTTCATGGTCAGGTAGTAGGGCGGCTGCACGACCGTCGAGGAAGTCGTGGTCTGGTCGCTCTGGGCGGCAGCCGTCGCCGCCGTGGAGGTCTCCTGCGCCAGCCTCCAGCGGTCACCGCCGGTGTAGAACTCGGAGGCCTCGGTGACGTGGTAGGAGGTGAGCAGGTCGCGCTGGACCTTGAAGAGGTCCTCCGGGTAGCGCAGGTGGCTCATGAGGTCACCGGAGATCTCCGAGATCGGCTTGACCGTCCCGGGGTAGACATTCATCCATGTCTGGAGGACCGGGTCCTCCTGGTCCCACTGGTACAGGCTCACCGACCCGTCGTAGGCGTCCACGACGGCCTTGACGGAGTTGCGCATGTAGTTGACGGTGTTGGCCTGGATGAACTGCCCGGGCGAGTTCGACTGGGAGTCCACCGTGGACTGGTCGAGTGCCTGGTGCTCGGAGTACGGGTAGGAGTCTGAGGTCGTGTAGGCATCGACCACCCACACCAGCCGCTTGGGGGTCGAGGGATCCCCATCCGTGTCCACGACCGCCGGGTACGGCTTCTGCTCCAACGTCAGGTAGGGCGCCACCTTGGCCACACGTTCCAGCGGACTGCGGTCGTAGAGGATCTGCGAGGCGGAGTTGGTCTGGGAGGAGAAGAAGATGTCCGTCGACCCGAACTTGATCGAGTAGAGCAACTTGTTCCAGAAGTTGCCCACGCTGGGCCCACCGTCGCCGGTGAAGGTCGTGCGGACCTGCCCACCGGGCGCATTGTCATCGGGGTAGTCCAGCTCCTGGGCGTCCGCCCCGTCCTCTGCGCCGACGATCGAGTAGTCCGGGGACGAGGGTGAGAAGTAGATCCTCGGCTCGTAGTCACCCATCTCCCCGACGGAGGGGATGGACTGCTCCCAGTAGGAGGGCAGTCCGTCAGAGGTCACGGAGTTGCCGTAGGCGGCGACCACGCCGAAGCCATGGGTGTAGACCGTGTGGCGGTTGACCCAGGTCTGCTGCTCGGAGGAGAGGCCGGCCAGGTTCAGCTCGCGCATCGAGATCACCGTGTCGCGGCGCTCCCCGTCCACGGTGTAGCGGTCCACGGACATGCCCGAGTCGAAGCCGTAGTAGGGCCTGGACTGCTGCAGCTGCTGGACGGTCTTGGAGATCACCAACGGGTCGAGCAGGCGGATCTGGGAGGTCGACTCCGAGTCCTCGCGCAGCTGGCCGGGTTCCGCATCCGTCTTCGCCGCATAGGTCTCGAAGTCCATGTCGTCGAGCCCGTAGGCCTTCAGGGTGGCGTCGATGTTGCGCTGGATGAACTCCGACTCAAGCTCGCGGGCGTTGGGGGTCACCCGGAACTGCTGGATCAGAGCCGGGTAGATCCCGCCGATCACCAGGGAGGACACGACGGTGACGACCACACCCGTCACGGGCAGGCGCCACGTGCCCCGGAAGGCCGCCACGACGAAGAGAACAGCCACCAGCACGGAGATCACCGCGAGGATGGCACGCGCCGGCAGTACCGCATGGATGTCGGAGTACAGGGCGCCGTCGGTGGGATCCCCCTGTTTGAGGAGGAGGCTGAACCAGCCCAGCAGGTAGCGCACACCGATCATCAGGGAGATGCCCGCCGCCAGCAGGCCGATCTGCAGGCGCGCGGACTTGGAGGCATGGGGCCTGGGACTGAACGCGATGGACCCGTAGAGGTAGTGGACGACCACCGCTCCGAGGAGCGAGAAGACCAGGATGTTGAGCAGGAAGGAGACGATCACCTCCAGCAACGGCAGGGTGAAGACGTAGAACCCGAGGTCGATGCCGAACTGGGGGTCCACCTCACCGAAGGGTGTCCGGTTGAGGAAGGTCAGGACCGTCTGCCACTGCGAGGCCAGGCTGCCGGCGTTCGCCAGTCCCAGCAGCACGGGAACGCCCCAGAAGATCAGCGGACGCAGCGGTGCGATCGCCTCCTGGTAGGCGCGCAGGTTGGCCGCGCCCTCCCCACGCATGGCGGGCTGGCGCTTGCGGTAGGCCCAGTTCAGCGAGAACGCCATCGCCCCGAACACCAGGCCGAAGCCGATGACGAAGAGGACCGCCATGGTCCCCCACCGGGTCCAGATGATGCGCTCGGACTTCATCTGCTCGAACCAGAGGATCTCCGTCCAGAAGCCGGAGGCCGCCCAGATGAACACGCCGATGGCGGCGATCACGAACAGCGTGATCGCCACGGGGCTCTTGAGGTTCGGCCCGTCGGAGGCACCCCCCTTCGGCGTTCTCGGCTGCGGGCGGGGGGATGGGAAGGCGCTCACCGCGTCGTCCTCTCAGTAGACAGTCGTCCGGCCCATTCTATCTGCGTCCTCACTTCCCGCCCCCGCTGGCGACGCGAGGACTGACCACTGACGTCGCACACCCGGGCCCTGACTCCCGGACCGGCCTCCTGCCGTGCCCTGCTGCTCCGCCACCTGCCCTCCTCCCCTCCCCCGACGCGCCCCCCACACTGCCCCGCGGACGAGGGCGTTCCCGCCCTCGTCGATGACGGGTCGCGCCCACGCGCACCGCGGGCGTGGGAACATGGAGGCATGAGCGAACCCTCCTCCGAGCCAGCCCTGCCCACCGCCGTCCAGGTGGCACTGGCCAACGTCGTCCACGACATCGAGCTCGCCGCCTCGCGGGCCGGATGGGACCACGCGCCCTCCCTCTATGCCTTGGTCCCGACCAAGGACCTGCTTGAGCAGCATGAGGTTCCCGCCGACATCGCCGACCAGCTGCGTCGCGGCTGGGACGGGACAGGCGCGCACCTCTCCGCCATCATCCAGGAGGACCTGCCCGAGGACGACCTGGAGGAGGTGCTCGGGCGACTGGCCTGGCCCGACTCCGTCGCCGGGGCAGCACTCACCGTCGAACGGATCATCGTGCCCCCCGAGGTCGAGGAGCAGGCGCCGGAGGACCCCGAGGCCGCCGTGGAGTTCATCTCCAACCACCCCGAACGCCAGGACGTGCGCCTGGCGGCCGGTGTCCTGCGCAGCGGGGAGTCCTGGACGGCGGTGCGGGCACGCGCCTTCGACCAGGATGACAAGGTCGGGTCCGGCTCGAACCTGGTCCCGGGACTCATCGAGGCCCTGCACGCCTCCTTCGTCCCCGTGGAGGACGGAGCTGAGCCGGAGGAGTCCGCGGAACTCTGAGTCCAGCCCTCACCTGCGCCACCTCACCTGCCCCGCCCCACCTTGCCGAGTCCGCTCAGTTCTGGGGTCGAGGTCTGTCCTGATCTCATCGACGCAGGTGACACAGCGTGTCAAAACGCCCTCGCTCCGGGACCTGCCCTCGACGCTCGCCCCCACACTCCACCCGGTCATCAGGGGCTCTGCGCTGCAGTGGTGCGAGGCTCCGCCACCCGGGGTCCGGTGACACATGGGGACCCCTGCGGCACAGCCCACTGAGTCCCGTCCCTCAGGACCCGGACTGCAGCTCGTCGGCATCCTCCTGGGTGCAGGTCGGCAGGGAGTCGCCCGTGCCCGCGGCAATGGACTCGACGGCAGAGCGCGCCTCGGCCAGGGTCGACACCTTGACCACACTCAGCCCGTCGGGAACGTGGTCGACCACCTCGTCGCAGTTCGTGCTCGGAGCCAGGAACCACGTGGCACCGTCGCGCAGTGCCCCCCACATCTTCTGCTGGACTCCGCCGATGGGCTCGACACCTCCGTCATACGCCAGCGCACCCGTACCAGCGATCGACTGACCACCCGTCATGTCCCCCGCAGTCATGCGGTCGATGATCCCCAGCGCGAACATCATCCCCGCCGAGGGGCCTCCGACCTTCTCCAGGTGGATCGTGATGTCAAGGGGCATCGTCACATCAGCACTGAGGTAGATGCCGAGCTTCGATCCGGTCGTGCCCGCCCCACCCGAGACGGAGGTGATGATGACGTCCGAGGTCGTCCCGTCCTTCTCCACGCTCATGACAATCTCTGCCCCCACCGGTTGTGTCCGCATCACCGAGAACGGAACGGAGGCCGAGTCCACGGGATGCCTCACACCGTCGGGCGTGGTCAGGGCCACCATGGTCTGCCCCTGCTCGACCTTCCCCTCGGCATCGGATCCGGGAACCGCTCCCTCGATGGTCACGGTGCCTGGAACGGTCCACCCCAGTTCCTCCAGTGCCGCGACCCCGGCTGTGGACTGGGAACTCTGCATCTGGGCGGCGGCAGCCTCGTCGACCTCCTCCTGGGTGACGTCGGAGGGATAGGCCTGGTCGTAGGGAACGATGCGGTCGCGTTCGTCGAACCAGGCCTGGGCCAGTTCGATGAAGTTCAGGCGGTTCCTGGGGCCACCCGTCTCATAGACGGTGACCATCCGCAGGGCACCCGTCCCGTCACCCGGCTCCCGGACCGGATCCACCTCGACCGCCTTGCCGGTGCTCGGATCCGTTCCGGAGATGTCGATCATGGGGGTGTCATCGGAGGACCCGATCACGTCGACGGTCGGTCCCGGACTCTCCACGACGTAGGGCATGGGGACCACGAGCATCGCAGCCAGGAGTCCGCCCAGGACCAGGAACGCCACACCACCCTGGATGTAGCGCCTCAGTGCGCCGCGTCGTCGCGGGGCCGCGGCGACATGGGAGATCGGTGCCTGGAGCGCCACAGGGCCGGCGGACGGGTCTGTCCCGGGCTGGTCCATGTTCGGGTCGGAGCTGCTTCTGGGGTCTTCGTGCACCCGCCCATTGTGGCCCCCCAGGACTGTCGGAGGCGCAACGGCCCACGACCACCATTGCGCTCTCAGCGCACTCCCACCCTCCTCACAGCATCAGCCCGCCCGGGGCCACTAGGCTCGGAACATGAGTGAGCCAGACGACACGGACCGTGGCGGGGACCCCTTCGAGGACTTCCTCCGGCGGATGCTCGGCGAACAGGCCGGCGAGGAGGCCTCACGCGCCATGCGCGAACAGGGCTTCGACGCCTCCGCGGTCAACCGCATGTTCGCGGATCCCAACCAGATGAACGCCATGCTCGGCCAGTTCCAGTATCTCCTCGGCCGCTCCGACGGCCCCGTCAACTGGCAGATGGTGGAGGACATGGCCAAGCAGCAGGCCTTCCAGAGCGGGGATGACCCCCTCTCCGCAGCCGAAGCCGAACGGGCCCGCCAGGCGATGACCGTCGCGGACCTCTGGCTCGATGCCGTCACCGCCTTCTCCCCGGGGCAGGTCTCCCGCGAGGCATGGTCACGGGTCGACTGGGTGACCCGGACCCTGCCCATGTGGCGTCGCATCACGGAACCGGTCGCCGCCAACGTCTCGCGCGCACTCACGGACGCCCTGACCTCCCAGTTCGGCGACTCCTCCGACGGCACCGGGGTGGCGGGAGTTCCCGAGGGCCTCCCACCTGAGATGGCGGCCCTGATCGGGCGCACCCAGGAGATGATGCCGCGCCTGGCCTCCATGGTCTTCGCCATGCAGATCGGACAGGCCCTGTCAGCCCTCTCCCAGGAGGCCATGGGCTCCACCGACGTCGGTCTGCCCCTGCTGGCCGAGAGTCACACGACCGCGCTGGTCGTGCGCAATGTGGCCGCGTTCGGGGAGGGCCTGGAGGTCCCCTTCGACGAACTCCAGCAGTTCATGGCGGTGCGCGAGTGTGCCCACGCCCGCCTCTTTGCCTCCGTCCCCTGGCTGGTCGGTGACCTGCTGCGCGCAGTCGAGGCCTACTCTGCCGAGATCGCCATCGACACCGATGCGATCGCCGAGGCCGCCCGTGGGATGGACCCCTCCGACCCTGCTTCGGTCAACGAGGCCATGTCCCACGGCGTCTTCGCGCCCGAGCCGACGGAACGCCAACGCATCTCCCTGGACCGCCTCGAACGACTCCTGGCCCTGGTGGAGGGATGGGTGGAGGTCATCTCGGCCCGCGCAGTGGCTCCCTACCTGCCTCACGCCGAACAGCTCCGGGAGATGATGCGCCGCCGCCGCGCCGCCGGAGGACCGGCTGAGCAGGTCCTGGGACAGCTCATCGGTCTCCGGATGCG
>JBQEKJ010000101.1:0-7676 GCA_052103835.1 Pauljensenia sp. | reverse complement strand
CGAGAGCGGTACGGCCACGGATGAGGACTCCCAGAGCGGGGACGCCGCGCAGTCGGGCACGGTCACGACCGCGCTGCCCGAGGACCAGGCCCGCGAGCTCGCCGACACCAACGGTGACGGCACCATCTCCGACACACCCGCGACGACGCCGAGCGACCACTCCGACACGGCGTGGGTGACGGAGAAGGACCTGCTGGACTTCTACATGCTCGACTGCACGGATCCCTCCTCGCGCGCCCAGGGCGCCGTCTCGGACCCGGACGCGGCGTTCGTCACCTGTGACGAGGACGGCGCCTACAAGTACGTCCTGGGTCCCGTGGACGTCAAGGGCGCGAACGTCGACACTGCGATCGCCGGTCTGGTCTACAACGCCCAGGGGCAGTCCACGGGCAAGTGGGGAGTCAACCTCCAGTTCGACGCCGAGGGGACCGCGGCCTTCGCCGAGGCCTCCCAGCGCCTCTACGACCTCCAGTCCACGGACTCCACCCGCAACCGCTTCGCCGTGGTGCTCGACGGGAACGTCATCACCTCCCCGTCCATGGACGCTCCCATCACGGACGGTCGTCCGCAGATCAGTGGCAACTTCACCGCAACCTCGGCCAAGGCGCTCGCCAACCAGCTGAGCTTCGGGTCCCTGCCCCTGGACTTCACCGTCCAGTCCGAGCAGCAGATCTCGGCGACGCTCGGCTCCGACCACCTCGAGAAGGGGATCTGGGCGGGTCTCATCGGGCTGCTGCTGGTGGTGGCGTACATGATCTGGCAGTACCGCGGACTCGCGGTGCTCTCCGCGGGCTCGCTGCTGGTGGCCGCCGGGCTCACCTACCTGGTGATCACCCTGCTGTCCTGGCTGATCGGGTACCGGTTGTCCCTGCCCGGTGTCGCCGGGTTGATCGTGGCGGTGGGTATCACCGCGGACTCCTTCATCGTCTACTTCGAACGCATCCGCGACGAGGTGCGTGACGGGCGCCCGCTGGTGGCGGCCGTGGACGAGGGCTGGGAACGAGCCAAGCGCACGATCATCGTCTCCGACCTGGTCAACCTCATCGCCGCCCTGGTGCTCTACTTCCTGTCGGTGGGTGGTGTGCAGGGCTTCGCCTTCACCCTGGGCGTCACCACCATCGTCGACCTGGTCGTCATCTTCTTCTTCACCCACCCCATGATGGAGCTGCTCATCCGGGTGCCCTTTTTCGGGGAGGGACACAAGCTCTCCGGACTCGACCCCGAACACCTGGGGGCGCACTCCTCCGCGGTGTACGCCGGCCGTGGGCGCGTCGTGGTGCGCGGTGGTGAGGCGGCGGCCCGGACCGCCCCGACGGAGACCGGGCCGGGGCGCAAGTCCCTGGCCGAGCGGCGCTTCGAGGCAGCGCACGTCGCTGCTGCCACCGGGGAGGCGGACGCCACGGACGGCGGCGCCGACGAGACGAAGGAGCTGGACCGATGATGAGCTTCGCCCAGTGGGGCAATGCCCTCTACTCCGGCAAGAAGTCCTACGGCATCATCCCGCGTCGGAAGCTGTTCGTGTCCCTGGCGGGCGGACTGATGGTCCTGTCCGGGATCCTCATCGCGGTGCTGGGACTCAACCCCTCCATCGAGTTCACCGGCGGCTCGCAGTTCTCCGTCACCGGTGTCTCCTCCGCGCAGCAGCAGACGGCCTACGACGCCGTGGCGGGTACGGGTCTGACCTCGGACGTCCGCGTCTCCAACCTCGGGCAGAACGCCGTGCGCGTGCAGACCCCGGCCCTGGACACCGAGAAGACCGGCGAGGTGCGCGAGGCCTTGGCCAGCGCGTACGGCGTGGACGTCAACGACGTCCAGGCCTCCTCGATCGGCCCGACCTGGGGTCATGACGTGACCACCAAGGCCCTGCAGTCCCTGGTGATCTTCCTGGTCCTGGTGGCCGGCGTCATGGCGGTCTACTTCCGCTCGCTGACCACGTCGGCGGCCGCGATCATCGCTCTCCTCCACGACGTGGTCGTCACCGTGGCGTTCTTCGCAGTCACCCGGGTGGAGGTCTCCCCGGCCACCTTGATCGGCTACCTGACGATCCTGGGCTACTCGCTCTACGACACGGTGGTCGTCTTCGACAAGGTGCGCGAGCTCACCAAGGGCGTGTGGGGTCAGCAGCGCTACACCTTCGGTGAACTGGTGAACCTCGCCGTCAACCAGACGATGGTCCGCTCCATCAACACCTCGGTCGTGGCCCTTCTCCCCGTCGGGTCGATCCTCTTCATCGGGACGTTCCTGCTGGGGGCCGGCACTCTGACCGACATCTCGCTGGCCCTCTTCGTCGGCATGATCGTGGGCGCCTACTCCTCGATCTTCATCGCGGCCCCACTGCTCGTCATGCTCGAGGACCGCCGCCAGCGCACCCGTGACCACAACGAGCGGGTGCTCGCCGCGCGCGCGGCCCGCAGGGGAGCAGTGGAGGGGGAGGACGCCCCGACGGCCGGAGCCGGCGCAGCGGTCCGCGTCGCCCCCCTGACGCCCGGCCACCACCTCGGTCAGTCGGCCCAGCCCACCCGCAAGCCCCGGAGGAACCGATGAGCAATGAACTGGGAGGCCGGGTCTCGGACCTGGTGACCTCGAACCTGCGCGAGATCCCCGATTTCCCCGACCCCGGGGTCCTCTTCCGCGACATCACGCCACTGCTGGCCAACGGTCCCGCCTTCCGCGAGCTCATGCAGATCCTCGCCGACCGCTACGACGGCCGCATCGACGCTGTGGCGGGGCTGGAGTCACGCGGCTTCATCCTCGCCGCCCCCCTGGCCACCATGCTCGGGGTGGGCATGCTGACGGTGCGCAAGGCAGGGAAGCTTCCCGGTCCCGTCATCGGCATCGACTACGCGTTGGAGTACGGGAGCGCCCGGATGGAGCTGCGTCCCGACTCCGTGCGCGACGGGGACCGGGTCCTCGTCGTCGATGACGTCCTGGCCACCGGTGGAACCGCCAACGCCTCGGTGCGCCTGCTGCAGGAGTGCGGGGCCGACGTCACAGCCGTCTGCGTGCTCCTGGAGCTCGAGGCACTGGGAGGGCGCTCACGCCTGGACGGCATCCCCGTGGAGTCCGCCGTCACGTTCTGAGGCACGAGGGCGGCCACGGAGTGCCTATCATGGGGCAATGACCGACCAGACCGTGGAGACCCAGAACCATCGAAGCCCTGCTGCGGGCTCCTTGGTGCGTTCCGGTCTGGTGTGGTTCGGGTCCCGTGGGCGTTCCACCGCACCCGAGATCGAGCCCCTGGTGCGCGCCCTGCGCGCGAACCACCCCAAGGCCGATGTCTCGGTCATCGAGCGGGCCTACGAGACGGCGGAGCTCCACCACCGCGGGCAGTTCCGCAAATCGGGGGAGCCCTACATCACCCATCCCGTGGCGGTGGCCACGATCCTCGCCGAGATGGGCATGACCACCCCGACACTGGTGGCCGCACTCCTCCACGACACGGTGGAGGACACCGACTACACGGTCGAGGAACTCACCGCGGACTTCGGGGCCCCCATCGCGCTGCTCGTCGACGGGGTCACCAAGCTCGACAAGGTCCGCTACGGTTCGGCCGCGCAGTCGGAGACCCTGCGCAAGATGATCGTGGCGATGAGCCGCGACATCCGCGTCCTGCTCATCAAGCTCGCCGACCGCCTGCACAACGCGCGCACCTGGCGCTTCGTCCCCCGTGAGTCGGCCCAGCGCAAGGCCCAGGAGACCCTGGAGATCTACGCGCCCCTGGCCCACCGCCTGGGCATGAACACCATCAAGTGGGAACTGGAGGAGCTGTCCTTCAAGACCCTCCTGCCCGAGATCTACGACGAGATCGACCACCTCGTCGCCGAACGCGCGCCGGAGCGTGACACCTACCTGCGGGACGTGATCTCCCAGATCGAGGAGGACCTGCGCCGGTCCCACGTCAAGGGCACCGTGGGGGGACGTCCGAAGAACCACTACTCGATCTACCAGAAGATGATCGTGCGGGGGAAGGCCTTCGACGAGATCTTCGACCTGGTGGCCGTGCGCGTCCTGGTGGAGTCCATCAAGGACTGCTACGCGGTGCTGGGTGCCATGCACGCGAGGTGGAACCCCATCCCGGGGCGCTTCAAGGACTACATCGCGATGCCGAAGTTCAACCTCTACCAGTCACTGCACACGACGGTGGTGGGACCCGGCGGCAAGCCGGTGGAGATCCAGATCCGCACCTTCGAAATGCACGAGCGTGCCGAACACGGCGTGGCCGCGCACTGGCGCTACAAGCAGAACCCGAACGCGACCTCGGGCGACACCGACAAGATGACCGGCGACGAGCAGATGAACTGGCTGCGCGCCCTCGTGGAGATGGAGCGGGAGACGGGGGACCCCGAGGAGTTCCTGGACTCCCTGCGCTACGAGATCGCCGGTGACGAGGTCTACGTCTTCACCCCGCGCGGTGAGGTCGTGGTGCTCCCGGCGCACGCCACACCCGTCGACTTCGCCTACGCCGTCCACACCGAGGTCGGCCACCACACCGTCGGGGCACGTGTCAACGGCCGTCTGGTCCCCCTCGACACCCGCCTGGAGTCGGGGGAGACCGTCGAGGTCGTGACCTCGAAGTCCTCCAAGGCGGGTCCCTCGCGTGACTGGCTGGCCTTCGTGGCCTCCCCCCGGGCGCGCTCCAAGATCAAGGCGTGGTTCTCCAAGGAACGCCGGGACGAGGCGATCGAGGCGGGCAAGGAACACCTCGCCAAGGCGATGCGCAAGCAGAACCTCCCCCTCCAGCGCCTCATGAGCCACGAGTCCATCCTCTCGGTCGCCACCGCGCTCGGCTACCAGGACGTGTCGGGCCTCTACGCGGCAGTGGGGGAGAACCACATCTCCGCCCACAATGTCGTCCAGAAGCTCGTCGACAACCTCGGGGGAGGTGACGGCACCGAGGAGACCCTCTCCGAGGCCGTCATGCCGGGGTCGACGCGGCTGAAGTCGGCCGGCACCGACGCCGGAGTCGCGGTGGCGGGGATGAGCTCGAATGACATCTGGGTGAAGCTGGCCCGGTGCTGCACCCCGGTGCCCGGCGACCAGATCATCGGTTTCATCACCCGCGGACAGGGGGTCTCCGTCCACCGGGTCGACTGTCAGAACGCGCAACGTCTTGAGGAGCTCCATCCCGAGCGCTTCGTCGAGGTGGCCTGGAGTGCGGACCGCAGCGGCGCCGCCTACCTCGTCCAGATCGAGACGCGGGCCCTGGACCGCTCGGGACTGCTCTCCGACCTCACGAAGGTCCTCTCGGAGTACCAGATCAACATCATCACCGGGTCGATGTCGACCTCAGCCGATCAGATCGCCTACGCCCGCTTCTCCTTCGAGCTGGCGGACATGAGCCACCTCAATGCCGTGCTCGCGGCGCTGCGCCGGGTCGACGGCGTGTTCGAGGCCGTGCGACTCACCGGCAACGAGAAGCGGGTCCAGGCACCCACCGAGTGAGCACCGGTGAGTCCGGGGCACCGTCCGGCGGGGGCGAGTTGGCCCGCGCCCACAGGTGACACGTAGGATAGGACCTGTGCCACAGCGATGGCACGACAGGGTTCGTCCGCCTCGGCGGACGACGACGCGCACGGGCGGCCGGTGGGTCGCCCTCGTCCCATAAGGATCACCGTGAGCACCCAGCCCGCACCCCAGGCCAGCCCCGACCAGTCCGACGTCGCCCGGACGGCCGGCACCGACGCCGTTCCCGGCGGCACCGAGGCGGACGCGCAGGCCCCTGCCCCGGCAGTCCCCGCTGCACCCGGGGTGCCCGCCGAGCCCACACCCGCTCCCGCACCCGTGGCGCCCGGTGCCACCACCGATCCCGCGGCCGTGGGAGTCCCCGCCGTGGGAACCCCCGTCACCACGGACTTCGGGCGCATCGACGAGGAGGGCAATGTCTTCGTCATCGACGGCGGGACGGAGCGCCTCATCGGCGGCTACCCCGCCGGTGTCCCGGAGAGTCCCTTCGCCCTGTACACGCGTCGATTCCAGGACCTCGAGGCGACCGTGCGCCTCTTCGAGGACCGCCTGCCCCAGCTCTCGCCCAAGGACATCGACCAGACCCTCAAGACCCTGCGCCAGGCCGTGGTCGAGCCAGCCGCGATCGGAGACCTCGCCGCCCTGCGTGCACGGGTGGAAGAACTCGGCGAGCGCGCCGAGGAACGCAAGCAGCAGGCCCACGCCGAGCGTCAGGCAGCCAAGGAGGCGGCACTGGCCGAGCGCACCACACTCGTGGAGCGTGCCGAGGCGCTGGTCGCCCAGGATCCCGATCGCATCCACTGGAAGCAGTCGGGTCAGCAGCTGCGCGATCTGCTGGAGGAGTGGAAGGGTCTCCAGCGACGCGGCCCCCGCCTCGACAAGACCACCGAGGACGAGCTGTGGAAGCGCTTCTCAGGGGCGCGCACCGTGTTCGACCGTCGCCGTCGTCAGTTCTTCTCGGCCCTGGACCAGAAGCAGTCCGAGGCGAAGTCCGTGAAGGAGTCCCTCATCGCCGAGGCAGAGGACCTGCAGCACTCCACCGAATGGGGGGCCACATCGGCGGCCTACCGTGGGCTCATGGACCGCTGGAAGGCGGCGCCCCGGGCCTCACGCAAGGAGGACGACGCACTGTGGGCCCGCTTCCGTGCAGCCCAGCAGGTGTTCTTCGACGCACGCCGCGCCAAGGATGAGGCCGCAGACTCCGAGTACCGGGAGAACGTGGTCGCCAAGGAGGCCCTGCTGGCCGAGGCTGAGGCACTGCTGCCGGTGACGGACGCCGACACTGTCAAGCCGCTGCTGCGTGGTATCCAGGACCGCTGGGACGAGATCGGACGGGTGCCCGGATCGGACGCTTCCCGTATCGAGGGCCGCATGCGGGCCGTCGAGGACGCCGTGCGCCAGGCCGAGGAACGTGAGTGGAAGCGCTCCAACCCCGAGACCCGCGCCCGCGCGGAGGGCATGCTCGGTCAGCTCGAGCAGCAGGTCGCCGACCTGGAGGCCGACCTGGCAGCCGCGCAGACGGCAGGTGACGAACGACGGGTCACGGAGCTGCAGGACACGCTCACCACGAAGAAGGCGTGGCTCGACCAGATCCAGGGCTCGATCGGCTGATCGATGCGCATCACTGCGATCCCGACACCCTTCTTCGGGGCCAACTGCATGGTCATGGTCCCCGAGGGAGGCGACCGGGCACTGGTCGTCGACCCCTCCGCCGGCGTGCTGGGCGCCATCAGGTCCACGCTGGAGGAGGAGGGCGTCGACGTCGGCGCGGTCCTGTGCACCCACGGACATCCTGACCACGTGTGGGACGCTGCCGAGGTCTCCTCCTGGGGGGCCGGGGAGGCGGACCTGCCGCCCGCTCCGGTGTGGATCCCGGGGCCCGATCTGCACCGCCTGGATGACCCACTCTCAGGGGTTCCCATGCGCCCCGAGGCACTCGACCTCGTCTGGGTACGCCCCCGGGACGTCCGTGCGGTCCCCGGGGACGCCTTCGAACCCGTCCCGGGTCTCAGGGTGCTCATGGTGCCGGCACCCGGGCACACCGAGGGATCCGCGGTGTTCCTCGGCGAGGGCGACCTGCGTGTCGACGTCGCCGGTGACACGGTGGTGGAACGCAGCGGGGCCGCACCCTGGGCCCTGACGTGCGACTTTATCTTCGCGGTTTCGGTCGGCCGCAACGACGTGCCATTTGGGGAAGATGTCCAGATGCTCCA
>JBQEKJ010000100.1:6895-7691 GCA_052103835.1 Pauljensenia sp. | reverse complement strand
CGGGCTGATGAACCCGAACCACTACCTGGCCGTGGCCATCGAGTACCTCTTCACCCACCGGCCCGGGTGGAGCGCGGATGCGGGCGTGGGCAAGACCCTGGTGTCGTCCTCGTTGATCGACCGCGTGGTGGCCTCCATCGGGCGTCGCCTGGTGGAGGTGCCCGTCGGCTTCAAGTACTTCGTGCCCGGACTGCTCACCGGGGAGGTCGGGTTCGGCGGCGAGGAGTCCGCCGGGGCCTCCTTCCTGCGCAAGGACGGCTCGGTGTGGACCACCGACAAGGACGGCCTGATCATGGCGCTGCTGGCCAGCGAGATCCTGGCGGTCACCGGCACGTCGCCCTCGCAGCTGCACCGCGAGCAGGTGGAGCGCTTCGGCGCCTCCGCCTACGCCCGCATCGACGCCCCCGCCACCAAGGACCAGAAGGCGCGTCTCGCCCAGCTCTCCCCCGAGGACGTCACGGCCACCGAGCTCGCCGGGGAGCCGATCCTCGCCAAACTGGTGCGCGCGCCCGGCAACGACGCCCCCATCGGCGGCCTCAAGGTCGTCACCGAGGACGCCTGGTTCGCTGCGCGCCCCTCGGGCACGGAGGACGTCTACAAGATCTACGCCGAGTCCTTCAAGGGTGAGGACCACCTGCACGAGGTCCAGGCCGAGGCCAAGACGGTCGTGGACGCGGCCCTGGGCTGAGTCCTGCCGCGTCGCGTGTCCGGTCCCACGTCGGGGCCGGGGCTGGGGCCGCCCTCGTACCGTTGACGAGGGCGGCTCCGGTCCCTCAGGGACCCAGCACGGTCAGCG
>JBQEKJ010000100.1:0-6885 GCA_052103835.1 Pauljensenia sp. | reverse complement strand
TCCTTCAAGGGTGAGGACCACCTGCACGAGGTGCAGGCCGAGGCCAAGACGGTCGTGGACGCGGCCCTGGGCTGAGCCCCGCCGCGTCGTGTGCTGGCTCCCGCGCTGGGGCTGGCGCTAGGGCTGGCGCTAGGGCCGCCCTCGTACAAGTGACGAGGGCGGCTCCGGTCCCTCAGGGACCCAGCACCGTCAGCGGGACCACCAGGACGCCGTCGTCACGCCGGTGGGCGACTCCCGTCGGCGTCATGACCACACATGCGAGCGGCGGGCGCTCGATCTTCGCCGTGACACGGAGCAGGTTGCGCGCTGCCGCATCGACCGCGCCCTCACCCAGCTTCACCTCGATGGCCAGCCAGGCCCCGTCCTGCGCCTCGACGACAGCATCGATCTCGTCGCGCCCCTTCGCGTCCCGGTAGTGGAACACCCCGCGGGCACCCATCGCCTGGGCGAACACCCGCAGGTCGTGGACCACCTGCGACTCGAACAGGAAACCCAGGGTCTCCCGCTCGACCAGTAGACGATCGCTCCCCGCCCCCAGGAGCGCCGCAGCGAGCGACGGATCCACCAGGGGCCTGGTGGGAGTCTGCAGCAATGCTGTGCGCGAACGCAGTCTCGGTGACCATGCCGGCTGGTCCTCGACGAGGTAGAGGCGTTGGGCCAGCTCATGGAGCTCAGGTGCGGCGGCGGAGCCCACGCGATCAGTGGCGTACTCCTGCATCCGACGTGTGATCGCCGCGAAGGTCGCGGGTTGAGCGCTGAGCCCGGCGCGCGCGCAGGAACGTACTGAAGCGACGGGGATCACGTCGGGTGCCGCCCACGATCAGGAAGTCGTACTCCGAGATGTCCTCCACGTATGACCGCGTCTGTGCCCGAGCCGCCTCCTCGCCCCGGGCTGACCATCCCGGCCATCCGCCGACGACCAGCCTGTTGACCACCGCCGGGAAGTCGATCCGGGACTCCGGGAGGTCCTGCGGGGGTCCGTCGAAGAGTCCCCTCAATGAGACCGCTCCGGTCGCATGCCCGGTCTCGGCGAATGTCATCGTCCGCATCAGGACGTGCCGGAAGCGGCCAGCACCGGAATGTCGGAGCGGATCGCGGTCCGGGCTGGCAGAACCGGCGAGGATGAACTGCCCGGGCAGGTTCCGATCGTCCACGGCATGGCGCGCCTCGTTCCAGAGGCCCGGGACGAGCTGCCACTCGTCCAGCAGGCGCGGGGCATCCCCGGGCAGCGCGGTTGCTGGTTGTTCGCGCGCCAACAGCGCACGCGGCTCCGCGGAGTCCAGCCTCAGCTCCGATGCGGCCAGGCGTCGAGCCGACTCCGTCGTCCCTGTCGCCCGTGCCCCCTGGACGGGCAGTGCTCCGGCTGAACTCAGAGTCTCCGCCAACTCGGCATCCACGACGCGGGGTCGATAGTCCTCCACATACCGAGCCTGTGCGAACCCAGTGGATTTCTCCACTACATCCTGATGGACTTCTCCACCAGAGACTGAGGAGTTTCTCCATTCGCACAGTTCGGCGCCCGCTCCGCCCTCGCTGAACTGCACTCCCGCCGAACTGGTCGACCCGTAGTACCAGGTCGTGCAGAAACTCCACGCCGTCGCTGTTCCTGCCAACGCGCGAACGCACGATCTGGTCAACCTGCACCTGCACCTGCACCTGCTCCGGGACGCTGGTGCCGATCTGCCGAGCCTGCTCCACCTCTGTGTGCGCACCTTCGACTGGCGACGACAGCAGGCCCGGCCGACTCTCCCGCTGCGCCCGATGGGCGGGTGGGAACGCGCCTGCACCGATGCACGCACCGAGACCCCGATCGACGGTCAGACGCCGACACTGCTGGACATCACCGCTGCACGTGGTTGGGGACCCCCTCACCGGCCCAGCCGTGCGGCGCCAGTCCCATGCGCTGACCACCACCAAGGACGTGAGAAGTCCCGCTCCCGCCGATGCAACCTGCACCCATAGGCTGGAGAGGTGGATGCGAGGCGAGGACAGGGACCGGACGGGGCTGCGGATGGCGAGCAGTCTCCGGGCCCGTCGACGGCTCCGGGCACCACCGCACCGCTCGTGACCACCCCGCGAACGGACCTGCCAGACTCGAACCCAACCGACTCAAACCCACCCGGCTCGAACCCAACCGACTCAAACCCACCCGACTCGAACCCACCGGGCTCGAACCCACCGCGGGCGACGACGTTGCACGCGACCTTGCCCGGTGTCACTCCACTCCGCACATCTCCGCTCCGCACATCTCCGCCCCGGGCGGCCCCCCGCCTCCCCGTGGGACGCCTCGCCCTGCTGCTCCTGGCCATGGTCTCCCTGCTGGCCGGCCTCAACGCCGCGCTGCTGCGCCTGGGGGCCCTGGCGCCAGTCATCTCGGCGCCACTGGCCGACGTGCATGGGGTCCTCATGATCTTCGGCTTCCTGGGCACCGCGATCTGCCTCGAGCGCGCCGTCGCCCTCCAGTCCGGGGCACCCACCAAGCCCTCCAACCTCCCCGGTGCCGACGGCTCCACGTCCGGTGGTTCCGCACCGGGCACCGCGGTGTCGGCCTCTCTCGGCACAGGTCCGCGTCAGCGATCGGTCCACGCACCGCTGTGGGCATATGTGGCACCCCTGGCCAGCGGGCTGGGCGGCGCCCTCGTACTGGCCCAAGTGGCGGCGTCCTCCCTCCTCACGGACCCGGACTCCCCGGTCGCCACCACTCTCGCCTCCCTGCTGGGCGCCTCCTCCCCTGCGATCCCCCGCCTGCTGCCCGGACTGGCCTGGTGCCTGGCCATGGCGGCGCTCTGCGCCATCTACCTGGTCGTCTGGTTCCGCCGACAGCGCTCCATCGCCCTGCTCGTGCAGCTCCTGGGGGCCGTGTGCGGTCTGGGCGGCATCGCGCTGTGGACGCGCGGCCTGCCCGTCGCCCTCGTGGTGGTGTGGTGGCTGGGCTTCCTGGTGCTCACCATCGTCGGCGAGCGCCTGGAGCTGGCGCGCATCGCGTTCCTCTCCCCGGGGACGGAGCCCCGCGTGCTGGCCGAGGCCCTCGTCCTGGTGCTGGCCCTGCCGCTGACCCTGGCCGCCCCGGGATGGGGGTACACGCTGCTCGGCGCGGCCCTGGCGACGCTGGTGGTCGATGTCGGTTGGCACGACGTCGCCCGGCGCACCGTGCGCCTGACGGGCCTGCCCCGCCTGGCGGGCGCCAGCATGCTCACCGGCTACGCGTGGGCGCTGGTCCCGGCGCTCATGTGGCTCGTCGCCGGCCCCGCCCTCTCCGGACATCCCTACGACATCGCGGTGCACTCACTGACCATCGGGTTCACCATGTCGATGGTGCTGGCCCACGCACCGATCATCGTGCCTGCCATTGCGCGCCGCCAGCTGCCCTACCACCCGGTGATGTGGGCAGTGTGGGCACTGCTGGAGATCGGCCTGCTTGTCCGCATGGTCTCCGGGGTGCGCGCCGCCGAAGGAGCCTGGCGCCTGGGAGGCGCGCTCGGGGTGGTCGCGATGCTCACCTTCGTGGTCACGACCGTCTCCCTGATCGTGCGTGCCTCCCGCCGCGTCTCCGGGTGCGTCGCCGACAGAGACGAATGCGCCACCACCGGAGCCACCGCCGACACCGGAACCACCGCCGGCACCACCGGCAGGGCCAGGTCGGGAGCGACGTCATGAGCACCTCCCGTGTCGCGCGCACCGACCGCCTGACCACCGCGTGGATGCTGGTGGCCGTGGTCGTGATGGCCGTGGGGCTCGGTCTGCGCGGCGTGCTCCCCCAGCCCCTGTGGACCATGGTCCACGTCGTCACCCTGGGCGTGCTCAGCAATGCCATCCTCCAGTGGTCCTGGTACTTCGCCCGCGCCCTGCTCCACCTGCCCCCCGGGGACCGACGCTCGGGCCGGGACAATACCGTGCGCATCCTCGTGTTCAACGCCGCGCTCCTCGTGCTGGTGGCGGGGATGTGGAGTGCCACCGTGGTCGCCACGGTGGTGGGCGCGACGCTGGTCGGGCTGGTCATCGCCTGTCACGGGACCGCCCTGGTGCTGGCCGCACGGACCCGCCTGGCCAGTCGTTTCGCGGTGGTGATCCGCTACTACGTCGCGGCCGCCGCCCATCTGGTCATCGGCGCCACCCTGGCCGGACTCATCACCGTGGCCATGTTCGCGCAGGAGGCACCGAGGTGGCTCCTGGACTCCCGTGACGGACTGACGGTGGCCCATGCGCTGGTGGGGGTGGGTGGCTGGATCGGACTGACCATGGCGGGCACGCTGGTCACCCTGGGCCCGACCATGCTGCGCACCCGCATGGATCCCGCAGCGGTGCGCCTCTCCCTGGGGGCGCTGCCGATGATGGTGGTGGGCATCCTGGGGGCCGCGACCTGCGCGGTGATCGAGTGGATGCCGGGAGTGGGGATCGGCGTGCTCCTGGCGGTCGTGGCCGCAGGGGGTGGGGTGCTGGTGCCCCTGGTCCGAGCCGCCGCTGCCAAGGCCCCTGCGGCCCATCCCTCCTGGTCCACCGCCGCGGGGGTTGTCTGGCTCCTCATGGGAGCGGTCGCCGTGGGCGTCAATGCCCTCCGTGCACCCGATGCCACCGGCCTGCGAGACGCGAACCTGTCGTGGCTGCCGGTGGTGGGGGCGGGCGGCCTGCTGCAGGTGCTGGTCGGCGCGCTGTCCTACCTGATGCCGGTGGTCATCGGGGGAGGTCCGTCGGTGGTGCGCACCGGGATCGCCGAGTTGGAACGAGGTTCGGTCGCGCGTCTGGTCGTACGCAACACCGCCCTGGTCATGTTGGCGGCCACGATGGCGGCCACTGCTCTCTCCTCCCCCACCGTGACTGCCTCCTCCACACCCGCAGGAGCGACCGAGGGCGCACCCGCGGCGGCGCGCACCCTGTGGTGGGTGCTGGTGCTCGCGACCTTCGTGGCCGACATCGTGCTCTTCGCGCGTGCGGGCGTGGTCCAGGCCCGCGCCGCCCGTGCAACCCTCGGTGCGCCCCCGGGGATCCCGCGGCCCCGGGGTGTCCCGTTGATACCGTCGACCACACCGACCCCGTCCCAGCCGGCTGATCCGCACCCGCACCCCGGAGACCCCGATGCATGAGCCCACCACCCCCTCCTCCTCCACGTCACCTGATGGGAGTGCACGCGACGCCGGCTCGGAAACGCCCGTGAGTCCCGGACCGAGCACCGATTCGGGCGCGGGCACGGGGTCCGGCGCGGGACCCGGGTCAGGATCAGGCTCCGGGTCAGGCGCAGGGGCAGGGGCAGGGGCAGGGGCAGGCACGGGGTCCGGCGCGGGACCCGCACGCCGGGGCCCGCGCCCACCGGCCGGTGGCGGCGATGGGCTCTCACGTGCAGCAATGGCCGTCATGGGCGTCCTGCTGGTCGTCTCCACGACCCTGGCCGTGTGGCTGGCGGACCCGACAGGTGCGCTGCGCCCGGACACCTCCTCACCCGGGTCCACCGACGACTCCCAGTCCGCAGGTAGCACCTCTGGCAGCGTCACCCCCACCGGTGAGACCACCGAGGTCACCGTCCGGGTCGAGGGGATGGCGTTCACGCCCTCGTCGATCGAGGTGCCTGCGGGGAACCAGCTGATCATCACCTTCGAGAACACCGGCGACCAGTACCACGACCTCGTCCTGGCCACCGGGGCGGAGACCGGTTCGATCGCCCCGGGTGCTGCGGCCACCCTGGACGCCGGCGTCATCGGTGCCGACACCCAGGGCTGGTGCTCGCTGCCCGGTCATCGCCAGATGGGGATGACGCTGGAGATCCGGGCCGTGGGAGGCTCCGGGTCGCCCTCGTCGATGACGGGGACGGACGCCACCCAGTCGGGCGACCACGCCCATGACGGCACCTCCTCCGCGAGCGCGCAGGTGCCCAGCGCGACCCAGCTGCTGGAGCAGGCACGGACCAGCGACCCCCACCCCGCCGAGCTGCCCGCTGCGGAGGACTCCACCGAGCACCACCACACCTTCCGCGTCACCGAGCAGCAGGACACCCTGGCACCGGGCGTCACGCACACGGTGTGGACCTACAACGGGAGCACGCCCGGCCCGGTGCTCCGCGGGAAGGTCGGGGACACCTTCCACATCACCCTGGTCAACGACGGGTCGATGGGCCACTCCATCGACTTCCACGCCGGGGACGTCGCGCCCGACGAGCCCATGCGCACCATCGCCCCGGGGCAGAGCCTGGAGTACACGTTCACGGCGAAGCGCTCGGGGGTGTGGATGTACCACTGCTCGACGGCACCGATGTCCATGCACATCGTCAACGGCATGTACGGCGCCGTGGTCATCGAGCCGGATGACCTGGCGCCTGCGGACAGGGAGTACGTCCTCGTCCAGGGCGAGCAGTACCTGGGGGCCGAGGGTGACGTCGCCGACGCCACGAGGATTGCGGGCCTCGTGCCCGACATCATGACCTTCAACGGGCGCGCCTTCCAGTACGACGCGCATCCGCTGCCCGCCCGGGTCGGGGAGAAGGTGCGGGTGTGGGTGCTCGACGCAGGACCGAACCAGCCCCTGGCCTTCCACGTGGTCGGCGCACAGTTCGACACGGTGTGGAGCGAGGGCCACGCCTCGGTCTCCGGTGGCACCTCCACCGACGGCGTCACCCGCGGAGAGACGGGCGCCCAGGTGCTGCCACTGCTGCCCGCCCAGGGTGGCTTCGTCGAGTTCACCGCCCACGAGCCGGGCCGCTACGCCTTCGTCAACCACGCCATGAGCCTGGCGGAGAAGGGCGCACACGGGTTCTTCGAGGTCACGCAGTAGCGGACGCGGGCCCACACTCGCCCCCTGGACGAGGCCCGGGCCGAGAATCCGGGCACCCGGGGTCCCGAGCACCCGAGCACCCGAGCACCCGAGCACCCGAGCACCCGAGCACCCGAGCACCCGAGC
>JBQEKJ010000099.1:0-7711 GCA_052103835.1 Pauljensenia sp. | reverse complement strand
AAATATCGACAGGCAATTCCGAACCATCAGAACTCGTTCTGTTCCCGCTATACGCCAAGAGAACCAAGATATACGGAAAGATCTCCAACATGACGGTAGCCCGGATAGCCATTGCCTATCTGCTATTCGTCTCCCCTATGGGGGTGGATCAGTTGGGGGACGACCTCGTCTTCGGTTCGACGCCGCGCCTCTTTGGACATGAACGGGGTCTCACTGAAGTGACCATCGAGAACAACGAGCCGTGGATCTGCACGTTCTTTCCCTCGTTTCCCTCATGCAAGAGAAATTGAAGACGCGCACGAGAGTCGAGGGGCTCGACGCCTCGACTCTTTGTCAGCACGCCAGTCTCCACCTCCGCCAGATCCTGTTCGTCGTGGCAGCCGCCATCCTTCTCCTGAGCGAACTCCTCTCAGGACCCGTTTCGGATGGAATCGGTCGCTTCAGTATCATCTGGGCTGTGGGAAGCTGCCTGCTCCTGGCCGCGTCAGCATGGTCGCCTGCCATCGGGGGCTCCCTGTACTCGGGTCTGACCGTGATCGGGATATGCCTGCCACGCGAGGTGTTGTCCTTGGCGCTCCCGATGGTCGGCATCTACGTGCTCGGAGTGGATTGGATCGCCCGGGGATGGGCTCTTCCCGCAACTGCCATTCTGCTCAGTTCCGAGCTTGCTCAGCTCTCACAGTCATCGACACCGAGGGCGGACATCGTCGGAGCCGCATTGGGGGTGACATTCACCCTTGTGATCGGTGCGGTTCTGCGATGGGGCCGACGGCAGCGAGCTGCCCTGGAAGAGCACGCGCACCGCGTCGCATCCGAGGCGGAACTCTCAGTGCGCCACAGCCTTGCTGCCGCGTTGCACGACGACGTGGCAAGTGAACTGGTACGAGTCATCCTGACCAGCAGCGGCATCGCACGCGGCGCCACCGACCCTGAGCTTGCCTCCGAGATCGAAGAGTTGGGCGATCGTGCGCGGATCGCCCTGGGTCGCCTGCGAGCTCTCATGGCCAAGTCAGGCGAGGGAGGACCACCTACTGCTTCGGAGCCATTCGGGCAGATCATCCACACCTGTCGAGCAATGCTCAGCGGACGCGACATTGATCTTGTCTCCGAGGTCGTTGGGGACGTGGACTCCTCGTGCACTGCTCGCCAGCGCGCCATTCTCGCCGGTGCCGTGCGGGAGGGCGCGACCAACACCCTCAAGTTCGCCCGACCGGGATCCACGGCGCGCCTCGTCGTCGAACTCCTCCCCGACGGGGCCGTGGATCTCATGCTGGCCAGCGAGATGCCTCCTCCCCCAGCGATCGACCACGGCGTCCTCTCCGGAGGACTTGGACTTGAGAACTTGTCCATCCGGGTTGCTGGGGAAGGTGGCAGAGTCCTCTTCGGACCCAACCATGGGTCGTGGGTGCTCACCCTCAGTCTGCCAGGAGAACCTCCACCCGCGACAAGGAGGAGCAGTGCGCCCCGGACTGGAGAGGCCGGGGTGCCGGGGGCCACGCTGGAGTCCTCCCCGGTAGTCGAGACAGCGAAACGGGAAGGAGAAAGGGATATAGATGGAACCGGAGCACGTGCGAGTGCTCCTCGCAGACGACGATCCCGTCCTGCGCAGAGAGCTCGGCTCGGCACTCGCGAGCACTGATCAGATCACTCTGGTCGCTGCCGTTGCTGACGGTGCCGCAGCTCTCGATGAGCTGCGGCACCACATCGTTGACGTCGCGTTGCTCGATGTCGACATGCCCGTCCTCGACGGCGTCGCAACGGCCCGGGCAATCGCCGCGCAGCACCCAGATGTGACGGTGGTGATGCTCACCGCCTTCGAACGGGAGGACTTCCTCGAGCAGTCCCTGCTCGCTGGAGCCTCGGGGTTCCTCACGAAAGACCTCCCGCTCAAGGAACTCGTGATCCTCTTGCAGCACGCCGCATCCGGGAAGACCGTGATGGGAGCGCGCCCCACGGCGCTGCTCGCACAGTCGTACCGTGAACAGGCTCGACGGAAGGAGACCAGCTCCGACTTCATCGCTACCGTCCAAGCCATGCCCCTGCGCTTGAAAGAAGTCTTCGACCTCCTCGTGACGGCCGCGTCCAATCGCGACATTGCCCACGAGCTCCATCTCAGCGAGTCGACCGTTCGAGGATACGTTTCGGAGATCCTGCGCCTGACAGGCAGCCGGTCCCGCACGGAGGTGGCGGCTCGCGCGCTCAGCTCCGGGCTTCCGGACCAAGCCCTGGGGCTCCGTCCTGCCGCTCCGGGCCGGCCGGCCAGAGGAACTCGATGCGTCGCCGCGACACGTCGGCCTGGACCAGCCTCGCCTCGATGACCTCTCCGAGACGGAGTGCCTCCTCCTGCTCCCCGACCAGCACCCGCCCCATGACCGCGGGATCCGCGATCATGACCGTGCCGCGCCTCGCTCCGGCCTGCGCGGGCGCCTGGTCCGGGCCGACAGGAACGCCGGCACCCTCGGCACGGTCAGGACCCACCCCTTGGCCGTTGGCACCGTTCCCCGGGGCACCGTTTCCCCGGGCGCCGTTGCCTCCCTCGGTAGTGACCCCGTTGCGCGGTGGCCGCCCGTCCACGTCGACCACTGCGCCCCGGAAGACACTGCCGACCTCCCCGGCCAGCAGCAGTGCCTCCACCGCGCACAGCGACTCCCGCTCCGCGGCAGACACCCGCTGGGTGGCCTTCCCCATCAGTGAGGGCACCTCGGGCAGGCTCTCGCGCACCCAGTCGGGCACGGCCTCGCCCGCGCACGCCGCCAGGCAGATCTCCAGGGACCAGCGGTCCACGAGGCGTCGCAGGGGTGCGGTCGCATGTGCGTACTCTGCGGCGATGGCCGCGTGCCGGGTCACGGGGTCGCCCTCGTCGGGGAAGGGCGGCGCCTCCCCCACGCCGAAGACCGCGTACCCCGCACCGCGGAAGAGGGAGGTGGCCTCCAGCAGGAACGCGGCCTCCGGTGCGCTGTCGGGGGAGATCGAGCGGACCAGGTCCGGGTAGGCGACCTCGTCGGGCCAACCGACTCCGAGGGCTCGCGCCACGGCGTGCAGTTTGGCGAGCGCCGAGGGAGTGGCCGGGGGCACAGTCCGCAGGATCCCACAGCCCACCTGCCTCATGGTAGAGGCCGCGCAGATCCCGGTGAGCAGGGAGACCTGCGCGTTCCACTCCTCCACGGCCGGACTGGAGCGGTAGACGAGGCGGAAGTGCCCACTCCCGTCGGGCCCGGGAGCGCGGACCACCTCCTGTTCGGGGATGCGCGCCGACACCCCGCCACGGGCCATCTCGCGGGTCAGTCGCAGCCCACCCACCTCGCGCAGGAGGACCGGCAGGTCGACGGGTGTACCCGGGGGCAACTCACTCCCCTCACCACCATCGGCGGAGTCCAGCGCGTCCTGGACCTGCTCGTAGGTGAGCTGGGCTCGGGAGCGCACCAGGGCGCGACGCACGTTCCAGGTGATCTTCCCGCCGTCGGGCCCGAGGCGGATCTGCCACACGCAGGCCGGGCACAGCTGTCCCGGCAGCAGGGAGGCCGCACCCTCGGAGAGCTCACGGGGGTGCAGCGGTGTGGCGCTGTCCGGGAAGTAGGTGGTGAGACCGCGGGCGCGTGCCTCGGCGTCCAGCGGCGAGCCCGGGGGCGTGAAGGTGGCCACTGACGCAATCGCATAGCTGACGAGGAAGGTCGCCCCGTCGGGCTCGGCAGCTGGCAGGCGCAGGAGGTGGATCGCCTGGTCCAGGTCGCGCGAACCCTCGGGGTCGATGGTCACGAAGGGGATGTGGGTGGCGTCCAGGGCCGGAAGGGCGGGCGCCCACAGCGCGTCCGCCGGGGGTCGCCCGGTGGCAGAGGGGTGCGGCGCCTCCTCCACGCGTCGCCCGGTGGCTGCGCGGTGCAGCGGGCGGAACTCCTGGATGCGGGTCGCGTCCGGCGCCTCGCCGGGATCGACGAGGGCGGGACCGCGGTGCTGGACCCTGGCTGAGTCCAGGTCCTCATCCGCGTCCAGGTCCGGGTCGGTCCCGGTGTCGGGGTGGGGGCCGGGGCAGGGGTCGAGGTCGAGGTCGAGGGTGGCGAGGAAGTCCCTCCACTGGGCGACCGAACGCCGTGCCTGCTCGGTGACCGCCTCCGGGAAGACGGCCGGGATGCGCATCTCGGAGCGGATCCGGTCCAGGACGGGAACGAGGATGTCCTCGGCGACACTGGCCAGGGGGAGGTGACGGTGGAACATGGCCGACCCCCCTCCCCGACCCGGCTCGCGCGTCCGGGACCGACAACAGGGTACGTGTCGCGGCTCACGTGGGCGCGTGTTCGGCGCGGCGCGCTCCCCGAGCCACCTCACCGCGGGGCGGGGCCGCGGGTCCGATCTATCAGGAGCCGTCGCCCAGGGAGGAGGAGCTCAGGTCCTCGCTGAGCTCGTCGACGACCAGGTCGCGACCCTCGTCGCGCCGGGTCCGGTAGACGGCGCGACCCACCAGGTGTGACCCGACCGGGGCGGTGATCACCTGCAGGGTGAGCACAGCCAGCCCCAGCACCACCCAGCGCCAGTCCAGGGTGTCCAGTGCGATCCCGACACAGACGAACATGAGGCCCAGCAGCTGGGGCTTGGTGGCGGCATGCATGCGGGAGTAGAGATCGGGCAGGCGGACCAGCCCGATGGCGGCGACCAGGGTGAAGGCCACGCCGATGAACAGCAGGATCGCGCCCGCCCAGTCCACCACCTCGAGCAGGGATTCCGGGAGCTGGGTGGCCAGGGTTGCCACTGCTGACGATCTCATCATTCCTGTCCCCTCTCCCCGGGACCGGCCGGCCCGTCCGTGCGGGCACCGGCCTGCCCACTGTCGGGCGCCCCGTCCACTGCGTCCCCGGAGGGATCGGTGTCGCCCTCGTCAGCGGAGCCCCCGCCGCCTGAGTCCCCGTCCCCCGAGGCGTCACCGCGGGCAAGGCGGGCCGCCTCCTCGAGTTCCGCCTGCTCGGCGGCGATCTCCGCCTCGGCGCGTTCGCGGTCCTGGCGTTCCGCCTCCTCACGGGTGAGGATGCGCTTGGACGAGGCGTCCTCGCGCACGGCGTAGCGTGTCACGACGACGGCGGTCATGAAGGCCGTCAGCGCGAGGATGACCAGGAGGACACCGAGATCCAAGCGCTGCCACCACACGACCATCACGGCGAGGATCCCGATCCCGCAGGCGGTCAGCACGTCGGTGGCGACCGTGCGGTCCAGCAGTCCCGGCCCGATGCTCATGCGGTACAGGGCGAGCACCCCGGAGAACACGGCGACCACGGCGGTGGCCAGGTGGAGGACGTCGATCGGGCTCATTCCGGGGACCCCCCGTCCTTCGTGCCGGAGGAGGCGGTGTCATCGGTGCCAACAGGGCTGGCATCATCATCGGCGGCGTCCTCGGCAGACTTCCCGAGTCCGTAGGCACTGAGGTCCGCGGGGCGGGAGAGCGCTCGCAGGATCCGCTCCTCCTGGTCGAGCACCGACTGCCTGACGGCCTCGATGCCACCCTGGCCCTCCACGTCCAGGACATGGATGTAGATCCGCCCGATCAGGCGGTCCACACGCACCACGATGCTCCCGGGCATCAGCGACGTCATCGCGGAGACCACGGTCAGGTGGACCGGGTCGGCGCTGCGCAGGTCGACCCGCAGGATCGCATTGTCGACCTTCCTGTTCGACACGACGATCCAGGAGACCTGCACGCCTGCGCGCACGAGGTCCGCGGCGAAACGGGAGAGCAGGACCAGTGTCTCCTGGGGGCGCAGGGTCCACCTGCCCTGGACCCGTGGCAAGGGGAAGGCCCACTGGACCGCAACGGCGACGAGGACACCTCCCAGGAGTATCAGGGGGTCCACACTGCCGAAGACCATCACCCACACGAGCAGCAGCCACAGTGTCAGGCGCCAGGAGACGGCGCCGCTGCCGCGACGTGGGACGGTGTCCGCCCACCACTCGGCGGAGGACATGCGACCGAGACGGCGCCACATCAGCGATCACCCCCATCCGTGCCGGACTGGGAGTCCTGACCTGACTGCCCTGACTGCGCCTCACCGGGCCGCACACCCGGGGTGGGCACCGCCCCGGACTGGGGCGAGGGGTCGACGGAGGGGGTGGGGGTGGGCGTGCCGGTCTCCAGCGGTGAAGCCGTCGGGTTCGGCGAGGGGCTGACCTCACTGCCCTCGGTCTCCTCGTCGGAGGTCCCGGAACCGCGATCCCCCTGGCTGAGGACCGCCTCGATGTAGGGCGTGCGGGCGATCTGGTCCGCGGTAGCCCGGTCGATGTAGGCCCACACGGGTCCGGAGAAGAGGGCCATGGTGAGTTGGACCCCGACCAGGGCAGCGACGGAGGCGGTCATGAGGACCGAGGTGTTGCCCTTGCCCTGCTCGGCGTCGGTGCGCGAGGCCTCGGCCTGTTGCTCGGAGCGGCGGGCCGTGCGCCCCAGGGTCTGCTCGGCGCGCTCGATCTGGTTGGCGACCCTGCGGGTGGAGCGCTCGGTGGCATCGGGGCGGGGCTCGGGTGTGGCGAGCATGGGCGGCGCATCCGTGGAGGTCTGCCAGAAGGCCATGTTCCACCACTTGACGAACACGTAGAGCGTCAGGAAGGAGGTGACGATCCCGCCTGCCAGCAGCGCCCACGCTGCGGGTGTGGCTGCCTCCACGGAGGCCCGTGCCAGCCCGAGTTTCCCGACGAACCCGGTCAGGGGCGGGATGCCCACCAGGTTGATGCCGCTGATGAAGTAGAGGATCGCGATGACCGGTGCCGTGCGGGCCAGACCCGACAGTCGCGACAGGGAGGTGGTCCCGGTGCGCCGCTCGATGAGTCCCGAGACGAGGAACAGGGAGGTCTGGACGAGGATGTGGTGGGCGGCGTAGTAGATGGCCGCGGCCAGTCCCGTACGGGACACCAGCGCGATGCCCCAGACCATGAACCCGATGTGGGAGACCAGGGTGAAGGACAGGAGCCTCTTGATGTCGTCCTGGGCGACGGCACCCAGGATGCCCACGAGCATGGTCGCCAGGCCGACGAAGGTCAGCACCCCGCTGAGGTGGTCCCCGGGGAAGAGCAGGAACTGCAGGCGGATCAGGGCGTAGACCCCCACCTTGGTGAGCAACCCCGCGAATACGGCGGTGACCGGGGCGGGTGCTGTCGGGTAGGAGTCGGGCAGCCAGGCCTCCAGGGGGAAGACGGCGGCCTTGATGCCGAAGGCGACCAGCAGGAGCACCTGGATCATCTGGGCGGTGCCGGGGTCGATCTCCTGCAGGCGCACGGCCAGCTGCGCCATGTTCACGGTGCCAGCCGCCGAGTAGGTCAGGGCGATGCCGGCCAGGAAGATGGCGGAGGAGATGATCGAGACGACCACGTAGACCGTGCCCGCACGCACCCGGCCGCGGGTCCCCCCCAGGGTGATGAGGATGAAGGAGGCGGCCAGGAGGATCTCGAAGCCGACGAAGAGGTTGAAGAGGTCGCCGGTGAGGAAGGCGTTGGAGACGCCGGCCGAGAGGATCAGGAACGTCGGGAAGTAGATGGCGATGGGGGCGCGCGGCCCGTCATCGGCCAGGTTCTGGGCCAGTGAGTAGATGAGGACGGCCAGGGTGACGACCTGGCTGACGAGGAGCATGGTGGCGGAGAGACGGTCGGCGACCAGGGTGATGCCGATCGGGGCCGCCCAGGAACCGACATCCAGGACCACGGGACCCGCGGAGGCGGCCACGGCGAGCACCACGGAGAC
>JBQEKJ010000098.1:0-7750 GCA_052103835.1 Pauljensenia sp. | reverse complement strand
GGAGGCACTCCCGCAGCGGCTGCTCGTCGCGGACTCCTCAGACGACCTCTCCGCACTCCAGGTCGCCCAGGCCTGCGGGACGTTCTTCGTCCCCCGTCCGGGCGGACAGGGAGCCGCGGGCGTCATGGAACCGATGCTGCGGGAGACAGCGCACCGGGCCCTGGCACGCAGTCTTGTCGCGGCCCTCCCGGAGGATGCGCAGGGCACGGAGCTCTCCTTCGCCCTCCAGGAGGTCTCCGCCCTCCAGCCGCGCCGCCTGAGGGTACTGGTCTCACGCGGTGACGGCCCCGTCCTCGTGGCCACCCTGCGCCAGATGATCCAGGGCATCGACCCGTGGAACCCCGCCTCGCCTGACCTCGACGTCATCGACGGTGGCCAGCAGGGCCCCAGCCTGCTCCAGGGGGTGCGATGAACGCCCTCGACGTCCCCCTCGACCTGCGCCTTCCCAAGGCCACGGCACGCAAGCTGGACGCTGCGGGACTGACCACGGTCGGGGACCTGCTGGCGGTGGCGCCGCGGCGCTACTACCACTGGGGTGCGATGACGCGCCTGTCGAGCCTGCGCGAGGGCGAGGACGTCACGATCCTCGCGGAGGTCGTCTCCACCCGCCTCGTCCCCAACCGCTCCCGCAAGGGCGTGCGCCTGGAGGTGGCACTCACGGACGGCACCGACGTCATCGATGCAACCTTCTTCGCCACCAACGAGTTCCGCCTGGCCCCCCACCAGAGGCTCCTGGTGCCCGGCGCCCACTTCCTGTTCGCAGGGAAGGTCGGCTCCTACCGGGGCCACCTCCAGCTCACCCATCCCCAGTTCGAGGGCACCGAGGGGGAGACGGAGGAGGACATCCGCAGGCGACAGGAACGCCCCATTCCCATCTATCCCGGTGGTTCGGGCCTCACCTCCTGGATGGTGGCCCGCGCAGTCGGCATGGTGCTGGACGCCCTCGTCGACGCGGAGGTGCCCGACCCAGTGCCGGCCGATGTGCGGGCGCGGCGCGGGTTGCTCGCGCATGCGGCCGCCCTGCGCCAGTTGCACCGGCCCCTGGACGACGCCGAGCACCGCGCCGCGCGCGCCAGCCTCGCCTGGGGTGAGGCCTTCGTCCTCCAGACGGGGCTCTTGGAGGCGCGGGAGGGCGCGCGTGCCGAGCGGGCACCGGCCTGCCCCGTGGAGGGCAACCGCGTCCTGGAGGGTCTGCTGGACTCGCTTCCCTTCGAACTCACCGACTCCCAGCGCCGTGCGCTGACCGAGGTCCAGGCCGACCTGGAGGGCACGCGTCCCATGCAGCGCCTCCTCCAGGGCGATGTCGGCTCCGGCAAGACGGTGGTCGCACTGGCCGCCATGTGCCAGGTCGTGGGTGCGGGCCATCAGGCCGCGCTCCTGGCCCCCACCGAGATCCTCGCCGAGCAGCACGCCGCCTCCCTGACTGCTCTGCTGGGGCCCCTGCGTGCGGAGGGCACGGATGTGGAGCTGCGGCTGCTGACCGGCTCCACACGGGCCGTGGTCAGGCGGGAGGTGGACGTCGCGCTGCGCGCAGGCGGGCCCCTGATCGTTGTGGGCACCCACGCCCTGCTGCAGGACTCGGTGGAGTTCCCCGACCTGGGGCTGGTGGTCGTGGACGAGCAGCACCGCTTCGGCGTTGCCCAGCGTGACCGCCTGCGTCGCCCGAGCGTGCACGGGGTCGGCGGGACCACGATCTCCGCTCCGGGGGGCGACGGACCGAAGGGCGCTGGGGGTGCCGGGTCCACCGACACGGGGGACGAGGGCGCGGGAGGCGGCGACGAGGGCGACGTCCACGTCCCCCACCAGCTGGTCATGACCGCCACACCCATTCCTCGCACGGTGGCGATGACGGTGTTCGGGGACCTCGACGAGACCCGCATGACCGGCCTGCCCCCCGGGCGCACGCCGGTCGAGACCTTCCTCGTCGACGCCGCCAACCCCGCCTGGATGTCGCGCCTGTGGGCGCGCGCCCGTGAGGAGGTCGACGCGGGCGGACGCGTCTACGTGGTGTGTCCCCGCATTGACGAGGGCGACCCCGTCGCGGACGCGGAGGCCGGGGACGGTGGAGCTGGCTCCGGCCGCACGCCACCACCCCTGGCCAGCGTCCACGCCGTGGCGAAGTCCCTGAGAACGGGCGGACCGCTGGCCGGACTCGGCATCCACGAGCTCCACGGACGCATGAGTGCCACGGAGAAGACCCAGGTCATGGACGACTTCGCGGAGGGCCGTGCCCCGGTGGTGGTGGCCACGACCGTGGTGGAGGTCGGGGTCGACGTCCCGGAGGCCTCCATGATGGTGGTCCTGGATGCCCAGCAGTTCGGCCTCTCCCAGCTCCACCAGTTGCGCGGCCGGGTGGGACGTTCGACGCGGGCGTCGGTGTGCATGGCGGTCCACCGCCACGAGATCTCCGAGTGGTCCATGGAGCGGCTGCGCGCATTCGCCGCCACCACCGATGGCTTCGAGCTGGCGGACGAGGACCTGCGCCTGCGACGCGAGGGTGACGTGCTCGGGGCGGACCAGTCGGGACGGACCTCGGGTCTGCGGTTCCTGTCCGTGCAGCGCGACGAGGCCGTCATCCGTGAGGCCCGCGAGGAGGCCTCACTGGTGGTCGACGCCGACCCGGGCCTCTCGGAGCACCCCGAGCTGGCGCGGGCCGTGCGCGCGAGGGCAGGCAGTGACATCGTGTGGATGGAACGGTCCTGAGGTCGGGCGATCCACGATCGGCGAGCGCTCAGAGGTCGAGCTTGCCGGTCCCCCGGAGGATGGCAGGCAGGGCGGGGTCGATCTGGGGCTCACCGATCAGCATGACCATGGGCTCGCGCCATTGGAGGACACACCAGGAGTTGAGACGTCCGAAGGTGAGCAGGTCCTCGACGGAGAGGGATTCGGACCTGACGAGGCGTTCGATGGCGCCGCGGGCATCGGCAGACTTGATCAGGAGCAGGGCGGCGAGTTCGATGTTCGGCTCCGCGGCGTCCCAGGGGCGCAGGGGTTCGCCCGGTAGATAGTTGGGGGACGTCTCCCCGGAGTGGATCTCCATCCGTCGTTCCTCTCATCTTGGGGCCGCAGCTCGTGGGCTCGTGGTCGCTGGGACGCTGGTACTCAGGGGTGATGGAGGTGTGGGAGCGTGGGTGCTGCGATCAGACCATTGTTGCTCATGGGAGGCGACTCCGGACGGTTCCCAGCAGGTTCGCGGATGCGCGTGGGCGGTTGCTGGAGTCGAGGCCGCGACCAGGACGACGGCGATCAGGTAGGTCTCAGACATTGCGCGCCCACGTGCTGCGGGCATGGTGCCCGGCATCCCCGCTGCCCGGGCGATCCCTGCTTCCCGTGAAGTCCCCGGCATCTCCGATGTCCGTGCGATCCCCGGTGGCGCCGTCGGCCGCAGCGTTGCAGTCTGCCGCGGAGTTGCAGTCGGCCTCTTCGGTCATCGTGTGGATCGAGTACACGCGGGTCAGGCGGCCGCGGACGCGGTCGAGGGGGAAGGACAGCGAGTAGAAGAAGTGGCGGGAGTTCAGGAGGAAGGAGGTCAGTGCGACGGTTCCCAGCGGGGCCGCGGCGACGACCAGACCCACCAGCACGAACTCCAACGAGCCGGCGAAGACCACGGCCTGACACAGGGGAGCCCACCACCACGGCAGTCCGCTCTGGATCACCAGGACACCGAAGGTCCCCCCCGTGCAGGCGATCGCCACGGCTGCCGGCAGGGCCGTGCCGAGACCGGCTCGCACCTCTCCTGCACGGCCAGGGGTGGGCACGCTGCCGGCGGGCGACGACGCGTCGACGGTCGCGGGGCTGGTCGGGGACACGGACTCGATTGTGCCCACGCCCCCGACCGTGGCACGGAGGCGTCCGGGGCGGGAGGGGCCCGCCGGGCCAAGTGCCCGTAGAGTTGGGGCATGACCAGGATCGTGGCGGGCGAGGCCGGGGGACGCACCCTGAGGGTCCCGGCGCGCGGGACACGGCCCACTTCCGAGCGTGTCCGCGAGGCCCTCTTCTCGCGCCTGGAGCACATGGACGTCGTGGACGGTGCCCGCGTCCTGGACCTGTACGCCGGTTCCGGGGCGCTCGGTCTGGAGGCCGCCTCGCGCGGGGCGCGCACGGTCGACCTCGTGGAGCGCTCGCGTCCCGCAGCCCAGGTGATCAGCGCCAATGTGCGCACCCTGGGTTTGGGGGAGGTCACGCGCGTGCACACCGCCGACGTGCGTTCCTACCTGATGTCGCGTCGGGGGGAGACACTGGGGGGCGACGTCGACCTCGTCCTCGTGGATCCTCCCTACGACGTCCCCGAGGACGACCTCACCGAGGTCCTGCACCTGCTGGGTCCGTGGATCGGGGTGGACACGCTGGTCGTCGTCGAGCGCTCCACGCGCAGTCCGGAGCCCGGCTGGCCCGAGCACCTGCGCCTGGAGGATCAGCGCGCCTACGGCGAGACGGTCGTGTGGTTCGCCGGCCCACCACTCCCCGCAGAGGGGACGCCCGTCACCGCGCAGGCGTCGCTGAGCTCGTCCATCCGGTCGACGCAGCTGGCGCCGGGCGCGCTGCCGGGCATCCGGTCCTCCGAGGCCACGTCGCCCACGGCCCAGCCTCCGGTCCCGCCCTCGTAGACTGGGCGCATGACCACAGCTGTCCTGCCCGGCTCCTTCGACCCGGTCACCCTGGGCCATGTCGACCTGATCCGGCGCGCGACGCGCGTGGCGGACCTGGTGGTCGTGGCGGTGGGCGTCAATGCCCACAAGACCGCCCATTTCGACATCGACCAGCGTGTCCGGTTCATCGGTGATGCGCTGGCGGGCATGCCGCGCGTGGAGGTCGCCCGCATGGACGGCCTGCTCGTCGACTTCTGCCGTGACCATGATGCCGACATGGTGATCATGGGGATCCGCGACTCCGCGGACGTGTCCTGGGAGATCCTCCAGGCCAGTGTGAACCGCGAGATCGGAGGCGTGGAGACGGTGCTGCTGCCCACCAGCCCCGAGCTGGTGCACGTCTCCTCCTCCATCGTGCGCGAGCTCGCGTCGTGGGGAATGGACGTCTCCCGGTATGTTCCCGCGGGCGTGGCGCGTGTCTTGGCGGACAATGGGCCCGAGGGCACCCACCGCGGTGCCGGGCGAGAGGGAGGAAGCGATGTCTGAACAGGAGCACGGCGGGGGCGCGATGGACGAGGGCGACGCCGCCCACCCCGCGGCGACCGGTGCGAGCGACGACCACGGCCAGGGGAGTGCACCCCAGGGGAGCGAGGAATGGGGGAGTGAGGCTGTCTACGGTCCCTCCACCGTCATCGCGGCCCTCGACCAGCTCGAGGACCTCATCGAACAGGCACGCTCCGTGCCACTGTCCGCCAGCGTCATGGTGAACAGGGCGGAGCTGTTGGACCTCATCGACCAGGCCCGCGAGGCACTCCCGGACGACCTGGTGGCCGCCGACGCGGTGGTCGCAGATGCTGACGCCGTGCTCGGACGGGCGGACTCCGCCGCCGAGGTCACCATCGCGGAGGCGAACTCGCGGGCGCGCTCCACCCTGGACGACGCCCGTGAGCGCGCCGACCAGATGCTCCAGGATGCGCGTGAGCAGGCCTCACACACAGTGGACCGCGCCACTGAGGAGGCCGAGGAGACACGCAAGCAGGCGCGATCCGACGCCGAGTCGACCATTGCCGACGCCAATGCCCAGGCGGAACGCCTGGTCTCCACGGAGAACATCACGCACCTCGCGGAGGACCGCGCCCGCCAGATCGTGGCGGAGGCCAGGTCCACGGATGCCCAGTTGCGCCAGGGCGCGGACGAGTACGCTGCCAAGACGCTCTCGGATGTCGCGCACCTGTTGACCGACCTCCAGCGCCGCACGGATGCCGGTCGGCGGGCCATCGCCGATCGGAACGGAATCGACCAGACGGACATAGACATTGACCACGACTGACACCACCTTGAAGCTCTCCCTGCGCGACCTGCCCAGGACCCTGGGGGCGACCGCGCACCGCGAGGTCGACTGGACTGTCCCGGACGACCTGGGGACGTCCGCCATGTGGGTCGCGCCCGGCAGTATCCTGCACCTGGACGTCGACCTGACCACCGTCGACGAGGGTGTCCTCGCCCAGGTCGCGGGCGATGTGGAGCTGCAGGGTGAGTGTGTGCGCTGCCTGGATCCGGTTGTCGAACAGGGCGAGTTCCACGCCGCCGAGGTCTACTTTGAGCCGAGGAAGGGACGCAGTGCGCTCACCTCCGAGGATGAGATCCCCGAGGACCTGCTGACCATCCAGGACGGCGACCTCGTGGACCTGGAGCCCCTGGTCCGCGACGAGATCCTCGACATGGTGAACCCGCTGCCGTTGTGTCGTCCCGACTGCCCGGGACTGTGCCCGCAGTGCGGGATCCGTCTGGCCGATGCTCCGGCTGATCACCACCACGATGACATCGACCCGCGTCTGGCTGCCCTCGCGGCGCTGCTGGAGACCGTCGAGGGAGGGGCTGCGGGCAGCGGGTACGGCGCTGCGGGGGAGGAATCCCCCGGGGGTGACCGGGCCGATCGGGACCAGAGCGATGTGGACGAGACCGCCGGGAGTGACCAGGCCTGATGTCCCGCAAGCTGCGACTGCCCGTCCCGCCGAACGACACCCCCTCGGAGCTGCTGCCCCTGTGGGGTGCCGAGATCGATCCTGAGCTGCTGGACCTGGCGCTCACCCACCGCTCGTACGCCTACGAGGCCGGGGGGATCCCCCACAACGAGCGCCTGGAGTTCCTGGGCGACGCGGTCCTGTCCATCGTGGTGGCGGACCGGCTCTACCACGACCACCCCGACCTGCCGGAGTCGGACCTCTCCCGCATGCGCGCGGCCACCGTCTCCCAGGAGCCGCTGGCACAGGTGGCCCGTCGCATCGGGCTGGGTGACTTCATCCGCCTGGGCAAGGGCGAGGGACTGACAGGTGGACGTGACAAGGACTCGATCCTCTCCGACACCGTGGAGGCCCTGATCGGGGCGACGTACCTGTCCCTGGGTCTGGAGGAGACCCGGCGCGTGGTGCTGGACCTGGTGGCCTTCCTGCTCGACCAGGCGGTGGAGCGGGGCCAGACGCAGGACTGGAAGACGATCATCGCGGAGTACGCCCAACAGCAGCACTTGGCGGCACCTGTGTTCACCGTGCACGGCCAGGGCCCGGACCACCACCGGCTCTTCACTGCGGAGGTCTCCTTCGGTGAGGGTGAGGCGCAGGGCCTGGCGACCGCATCGTCGAAGAAGCATGCGGAGAACATGGCTTCCCGCGATGCCATGCAGCGCCTTGCTCCCGACTTCCTGGGCCCGCGACCCTGATCCAGGAGCCCCAGGCCTGAGATGCCCGTCCCCATCCATGCATCCCCGGGCCCACCACCCACCCCTCCTCCCTCGCCGAGGCACGCCTCCTCAGGACCGCGAGGCACGCCTCCTCAGGACCGCGAGGCACGCCTCCTTCGGAATTCCGCATGCCTGTCACGGCAGTTGGTTGTGCATCTCCAGCGTCCGGGTGGGTGTCGCACTTGGGGGACTGGTTGAGATCCACGGTTCTCGTTGAGATCCACGCGCACACCCCGGTATCTCAACGTGAACCCGGTATCTCACCCAGAATCCGGTATCTCACCCGCAACTTGGTGCCTGCCAGCGCACCGACCTGGTCCGTCGCACCCAGCCTGACACGCACGGCAGAGCGGACTTCGCGGTCAGAACTGAGCGGTGGTTTCAAGGGGTGAGTGCAACACCTGTGTTCATGAACTCTTTG
>JBQEKJ010000097.1:0-7877 GCA_052103835.1 Pauljensenia sp. | reverse complement strand
AGCGATGACGTCATCGTCTCTGGTGGTCTCTCCATCGCGCCGGCACCGGTGAGGCGCGCGGTGCTGGACACCCCGGGCGTGCTCGACGCCTGGATCCTGGACCTGCCCGACCAGCGGTGGGGCTCCCTGGTCACCGCTGCCGTGGTGCCCCGCCCGGATGTCCTGACCCACCCTGCGCCCGGACCCGGGTCCCTGGATCCCGGCGACCGCGCAGCGGTGAGGAGAGTGGGCAACGCACCTGCAGGAGCCGCCCTCGTCGAAGAACCTGCCACCACCCCGGACCCGCACCTGCGCGACCTGGCCCTGGCCATCCGCGAGCACGTCGGCGAGGTCCTGGGACGGGCCGAGGCGCCCCGCGTCGTCGTGGCGCTGGACGCCCTGCCGATGCTCCCCACGGGCAAGGTCGACCCGCGAGCGCTGCGCTCGGCCGTGGAGGAGCGGATTGGCACCCGTGCCGCCTGGCGTCGTTGAATGGGCCCATGGCTTCCCCCACCGACTGGCTGGAGGGCGCGCGTCTGCGCACCCTGCCCGCCGCAATGGCACCCGTCATCCTCGGAACCGCAGCCGCCGTGCACATCGGCCAGTGGTCGGCGCCCCGTGCGCTGCTCGCCCTGGGTGTCGCACTGCTCCTCCAGATCGGGGTCAACTTCTCCAACGACTACTCCGACGGTATCCGCGGCACCGATGACCACCGCGAGGGACCCCCACGCCTGACCGGAGGCGGACTGGCTGCCCCACGCACGGTGCTGGCGGCGGCCCTGGGGTGTTTCGGCGCGGCAGGGGTGCTGGGCCTGTGGCTGGTGCTCCTCTCGGAGCAGTGGGTGCTGCTGGCAGTCGGGGTCTGTTCGGTGGCCGCAGCCTGGTTCTACACGGGTGGGCGCCACCCCTACGGCTACCTGGGGGTGGGCCTGTCAGAGGCCATGGTCTTCGTGTTCTTCGGGCTGGTGGCGACCGTGGGGACGACGGTGACCCAGGTGTCCTCCGCACCCTGGTGGTTGTGGTGCCTGGCCAGCGGGGTAGGGCTGCTCAGCGTGAGCCTCCTCATGGTCAACAACATCCGCGACATCCCCACCGACCGGGAGGCCGGCAAACGCACCGTCGCCGTGCGCCTGGGCGAGCGCGGGTCGCGCGCCACCTACCTCGTGCTGCTTCTGACAGCCGTCCTCCTGGCGGGCCTCGCGCTGGTCACGGTGGACACCGGGACGGCGCTCGCCTTCACTCCGCTCCTGCTGCTCGGGGCCGCCGTTCCGGCGCGCAGGGTGGTCAGCGGGGCGACGGGGAGGGCTCTGATCCCTGCCCTGAGGGACACGGGGTTGTACACGCTGGCCTGGTCGGTGGTGGTCGGTGCGGTGCTGGTCGTGACGGCCTGAGAGCACGGTCGCCCGGGGCGCAGGTCCGCCTAGGCGCAGGTCGCCCCACCGCTGCTGACCTCCACCACTGCTGACCTCCGCGGAGTGCGCGGCACCCTGCTCGCCTAGACTGGGGACGTGTTCAGGATCCTCCTCGTCGTCGCGTGGCTCGCAGTCACCATCTATGCCATCGCGGACTGGGCGCGCACCCCGGAGGAGGAGATGCCCGGGCGCATCCCCCGCATCATGTGGCTGATCATCATCCTGCTGACCATTCCCTCCTTCTCCCTCGGATCCGTCGTCTGGCTGATCGTGCGCGCCGTCAACAGGGCTGAGGCCGCGGAGGGCGGGACCGGGTCCACCGCACCGAGGCCGATGTTTCCCCGATCTTCCCGTCCCAGCGCCCCCGCAGCGCCGCCTGAGCCCCTCGCTCCCGACGACGACCCGGAGTTCCTCTTCCGACTTGAGCGTGACATCCGCCGACGCAGGGCTGCCGAGGGTGGCCGCACCCCCACGAACGAGAGCGGTCCCGCAGCCGGACCCGGACCGGTCACCGGGAGCAACACACCCGACGGCGATGGCAGCGGCAGCCGTGGACCTGACGGCGAGTCGCACGACAGCGGCAGTGAAGGTACCACCGACAGCGCGCCCGGAGAGGGCACCGGGGCGCATGACGACGCGGGAGACGACATCCTCCCGACGGAGGACCCCGGGACCGGCCGCGACGACGATGACGACGACGACGAGCCGGGCAGCGACTCCTCCCGCAGGAACTGACACCCGGGCGTCAGGATCCGAGCTGCCCTGACCCGGGAGGTGAGGGGCGCGGCGATGGTGACGAAGCGGGGTCTCGACGCAGGTTCCGGGCCCTCAGAGGGCGACTCCGACTTCGAGACCCCATTTCGTTCGCATCCGTTGCTCGCGCCGACCGGGACCTCCGGGAGCTGGAACACCCCGCCTGGCCCGGCCCAGCCCGGGGAGCCTGGGAGCCGGACCGCTTCAGCGCTTCAGGTCGGCAGCGGACCTTCCCGGCGTCATGTCGGCTGCACCCTCCAGCAGGTCCGCTGCCGGCTCCTGGTAGGAGATGCCCACCAGTGTCGCGCCCTCGAAGATGAAGGACGTCACCGAGGCCAGTGAGCAGGTCCGTGCCCAGGGGGCGTGGGGCAGGGGCTTGCACTCGGCGAAACGGGTCAGCGTCGTGATCGGCATCTGGTGGGAGACGACCAGCGCCTCGTGTCCGCGCGCCGTGCGCAGGGCACCGGAGAGGGCGGCGGACATCCGCTCGGCGACCTCGGTGTAGGGCTCCCCCCACGACGGGCGCAGGGGGTTCGTGTAGAGGTGCCAGTACTGGGGATGGGTCAGGGCGGAACGGTCGGCATTGACGGGCACTCCCTCGAAGGCGTTGCCTGCCTCGATGAGCCTCGGGTCGCAGGCCACCTCGACGTCGAAGGCACGGGCGGCGGGGAGTGCGCTCTGCTGGGCGCGCAGCAGGGGGGAGGCGATGACTGCGGTGATGTCACGTCCCTCCTGCACCAGGTGGTCTGCCACGCGGCGTGCCATGGCATGTCCGCGCCCGGTCAGGCCGAAGCCGGGCAGGCGTCCGTAGAGCAGCCCCCGGGGGTTGTCCACCTCGCCGTGGCGCATGACGTGGACGGTCGTGATCTCCATGTCACCAGTGTTCCACGGATGCCACAGTGTGCGGCGCACCGTTACCCTTGGGGACATGCCCCCACCCTCTGCGCCGACAGCCCCGCGGGTGGCAGCCTTCTTCGACATCGACAAGACACTCATGCGAGGCGCTTCCGCCTCGGTCGTGGCCACCGCACTGCTGCGCCGGGGCCTCATCGATCGCCGCACCATCGCCTTCGCCGTGCGCCAGTCGCTGCTCTACGCCCTCTTCGGTGAGAAGGTCTCACGGGTCTCCACCGTCGCCCAGCGCGCGATGCGCAGTGTCGCGGGTCAGTCCTTGGAGCAGATGGGTGAGGTGATCGAGCAGGTCTGGGAGCCCGCCATCCGCCCCCGCCTCTACGCACGCACGGTGGAACGCATCCAGTGGCACCTCGAGCGTGGGGACGAGGTCTGGCTCGCGTCGGCCACTCCCTGGCTGGTTTCGGAGGTGATGGCCACCCACCTCGGCGCCACCGGCGGCATCGGCACACGCCTGGGAGTCCGGGAGGGATTCCTCCTGGCGGAGCTCGACGGACCCGTCGTGCATGCCCACCACAAGGCGGAGGCGGTGCGCCGCCTCGCCGCCGAACGCGGCATCGACCTGTCGCAGTCCTGGGCGTACTCCGATTCCTTCCACGACGTCGAGATGTTGGAGGCCGTCGGCCATCCTGTCGCCGTCAATGCCGATGTCCGACTGGCCCGGGTCGCCCGCAGGCGCGGCTGGGAACGCCTGGCCGCACGCACACGCACCGACCGCCTGCGCGACCGGTCCCTCAAGACGGTCGCAGCCGCGTTGGCGGGCGTCGGCGTCATCGCGGTCGTCTCGGGGGTCTCCCACCTCTTCGGTGGGGCCTGAGCCGCTCGCCCTGGGCCGTGGGCGCTGGGACGCATCGACGAGGGCGGCTGCCGCAGCTCCCGGTCTCGCCCTGACCGCACGCTCCTGTGCCCATGTGTCGACTGGGCGCTCGCGTGCAGACTCGGCGCTCGCGAGCCACAGCGGCATCCGGCGACGATCTCACGGACGCCTGCGGCCCCAGAGACGCCCGGAACCAGGCCGAGATCGTCTCCCCATGCACCCCGGCTGTACGTGGCATCCAGGCCGAGCTGACCGTCTGTTTCTGAATCCCCCAGGACCCAGATTGACCTCGCGCGGGTGGCGGGGGCGACGGCGGGACGGGCTCCTCGACGGACGTCGGCAAGAGTTGTGACGGACTTCGATGGAAATGGGGACGGACTTCGCGGGGACAGGCGAGGGGCCCGGCCTTCCGGCCGGGCCCCTCCGCGACATCACTTCTTGTTACGACGCTGGTGGCGCGTCTTGCGCAGCAGCTTGCGGTGCTTCTTCTTGGCCATACGCTTGCGGCGCTTCTTGATCACGGAGCCCATGGGGTTCCTCCCTCGTCAACGGTGAAGTGGCAGGTGCGACGGCCCGCCGGTCTGACTCGTCCGTGCCCGCGGGGGCACAACGACCCCATCCTAGCCGCCAATTCCCCCGGCGCGTTCATCGGACCACTCCGACAGGCCCGCGTCGATGAGCTGGCGCACGGCGGACTCGGGCACGCGAAAGCTCTTCCCGACCCTGATCGCGGGCATCTCGCCACTGTGGATGAGCCGGTAGACCGTCATCTTGGACACGCGCATGAGGTCCGCCACTTCAGCCACCGTCATGAAGCGGGGGGCGGACTTCTGGTCCATCGACGTCTCCCAGGAACACGAGGCGGCCGGATCCCGGATCCTGCGCTTGAGGGGCCTCTCAGGCCATGATAAGGCCTCCCTGCACGACTGCGGCAAGTGTCCACTCCGCACGGGGACCACTTGGCGGGAATGTCCCCGCCCAACGCCTAGCATGGGTGCAGTTCGGTGGCCCTGCAGATCCCTGGGACGCGCCGTCGCGACAACAGAGCACCCACACAGTGAATCGACAGGGCACCGGACCGAGGCAGGTGAGACACGTGGCACTCTTCGGCCGCCAACCCCGCCCCCGTCGACCCTCACTCCCCCTGGATGCCGCAGACCCACTGGCCCCGAGCCCCGGGACCGCGCTGGTCCGCCCCGTGGAGGGACGCGCCTCCTCCCTGTTGCGCAAGACACGTTCGGAGCGACTGCGGGAGTGGGTCGACCGGCAGGCGCGCAACTCTCCGGCACGGCTCGCGCTCGCTGTCTTCACCATCATCATCGCCGTCACCGCCCTGCTCAGCCTGCCCTTCGCCGCGGCCGAGGACGATCCGGTCGCCTTCGTTGACGTGTTCTTCACCGCGGTCTCGGCAGTCTGCGTGACGGGACTGACCACCGTGGACACAGCGACCCACTGGTCCGTCTTCGGCCAGGGAGTCATCGCCTTGGGCATCGCCGTGGGAGGACTGGGGGTCATGACCCTGGCCTCGGTGCTCGGATTAGCTGTGTCGCGCCACCTGGGCCTCACCCAACGCATGCTCGCCGCAGCCGAGACGAAGTCCAGCGGCCTGGGCCGTGTGGGAACCCTGCTGCGCGCCGTCATCGGCACCTCCCTCATCGCTGAGGGGGTGCTCTTCCTCGTGTTCCTGCCCCGGTTCGTCTCCCTGGGCGATTCGGTACCAGAGGCCGCCTGGCACGCCCTGTTCATGGCGGTCTCCGTGTTCAACAACGCCGGATTCGTGATCCTGGAGGGCGGCCTGGCCCCCCACATCGGTGACTGGTGGATGCTGGGCCCCATCGCCCTGGGGACCGTGGTCGGCGCGATCGGCTTCCCCGTGGTCACCGACATCGCCGAGCGTTGGCGCACACCTCGCCGCTGGACATTGCACACCAAGCTCACCCTGTCCATGTACGGGGCGCTGGCCCTGGTCGGATCCCTCATGCTGGCCCTCACCGAGTGGACCAACCCCGACACCCTGGGTGACCTGGATGCGGGCTCAAAACTGCTCAATGTCCTCCTGGCTGGCGTCAACACCCGCTCCTCGGGGCTCTCAGCCCTGGATGTCTCCCAGATGCACTCCCAGACGCACTTCGTCCAGGACATCCTCATGCTCATTGGCGGCGGTTCCGCGTCGACCGCCGGCGGCATCAAGGTGACCACCTTCGCCGTCCTCATGCTCGCGGTGCTGGCGGAGGCGCGAGGCGACCGCGACCTGGAGGCCTTCGGGAGGCGCATCCCCATCAATGTCGTCCGACTGGCCGTCGCGGTGACCCTGATCGGCGTCTCCATGGTGTGTGTCTCGGTGGTCCTGCTGCTGACACTGACCGACCTGAGTCTGGACGTCATCCTCTTCGAGACCATCTCCGCCTTCGCCACCGTCGGTCTCTCCACCGGCATCACCCCCACACTCCCTGCGGCCGCGAAGTACGTGCTCGCGGTCCTCATGTACGCCGGGCGCACCGGCACGATGACGGTGGCAGCCGCCCTGGCCCTGCGCGAGCGTCGCCGCGTCATCCGTATGCCGGAGGAACGCCCGATCATCGGCTGAGCCGCCCGCGCCGGGGCTGTTCGCGTGCGTGGGAGAATGGCGTCATGGCAGAAGACAAGGCCCAGGCCTCGGGCACGCTCGTCATCGGACTGGGTCGTTTCGGGTCCGCCGTGGCAGCGACCCTCGACCGCCTCGGACACGAGATCCTGGGCGTGGAGAAGGATGCGCGTCGCGTCCAGCAGTTCGCCGGACGCATCCCCCTGGTGGAGGCCGACGCCTCCAATGCCGAGGCCCTGGAGCAGCTCGGCGCTCGGGAGTTCGCCTCGGCGGTCGTGGGCATCGGGTCCTCCCTGGAGGCCTCGGTCCTCATCACCGCGAACCTCGTGGACATCGGGATCCCCTCGATCTGGGCCAAGGCGATCTCGCGCGAGCACGGACGCATCCTCAAGCGCATCGGGGCCCACCACGTGGTCTACCCGGAGTTCGACGCCGGTCAGCGCACCGCACACCTGGTGGGCGGGCGGATGCTGGACTACATCGAGATGGACAAGCAGGGCTTCGCCATCATGAAGTTGCGCCCACCCAAGGAGGTCCAGGGTTTCACCGTGGGGGAGCTGGACCTGCGTGCCCGCTACGGTGTGAACCTGCTGGGGATCCTGCGTCCGGGCAAGCCCTTCGAGTACGCGGACTCACACACGCGCATCAACCCCGAGGACATCATCATCGTCTCCGGGGACGCCATGCTCCTGGAGCACTTCGCGAACAGGCCCTGAGGTGGGATCGGACGGCTTCGACGCGGGTGTGGGCACCGGAACCCACACCCCGTCGTGGGGCGTCCCGGGGCCGTGTGAACCAGTGGATCCACGGTCGGCTCCCTTCCCCCTGCCCACGAACCTGCGCACCATCGACTACCCGCCCGGGACCGTGGCGGTGGCTGTGGATGCCCACGGCGCACCACTGCCAGTGCACTGGCCCGACGAGCGCGGAGGCGAGGCCGACTCCCCCTCCGCCCGCCTCCTTGTCCCGCGTGCCGCGACCCAGGTCCTCATCCCCCGTTTCGCGGCTCGCTTCCGGGGCACCTGGCTGGTGGCCAGCCCCGTGGAGGACCTGCGGGCGGGGCGACGCCGGTGGCCCTTCCGCGCAGATCCTGGCATCCCCGGGCGGGTGGAGGCCTACGACCTGTGGCCGCTGGTCGACTCCAGCGCCTCCAGCGCTCCGATGGAGGACCGGGTGCGCGCCGACCTGGGCTTCCCCCCGCTGCCTCCGTACCGGGACTCCGTGCGCGCCTCCGTGCGACGCCGCTGGGGCAATCCTGTGGCGCTGCGCGTGGCCACACGGCAGATCGAGGGCCTGCGCCTGCGTGTACTGACCGGGGAGCGCTGGCAGGCCGATGATCCCGTGCTGCCGATGACCCCCGGAGACGGTTTGACCGACCTGGCCACACGCTGGGCGGAGATCGCGCGACTCGCGGGGCAGG
>JBQEKJ010000096.1:0-7954 GCA_052103835.1 Pauljensenia sp. | reverse complement strand
CCGTACCAGGTGAGGACGGGGCCCGGGCGGGAGGCGAGTGAGGTGATCAGTTCCGGCAGTTCCATGAGGTCACGCTAGACCACCCACGACCACCCGAGAACCCGCGCAGGTGATGCGAATCACCAGTGTCACCGACCCGTGTCCGGGCCCAACGTCCCACGTTGCAGCCGGTTCTCCATGCCATCGGGAGGGCAACCTGATTGGAACAGGTTTCCGGACGTGGCGCGCCGGAGCGCCCTCGCACGTGTCATGCACGAGCGTTCAATTACATCCATCCGGCTTGACTCAGGCGTATGACACGCGTGTAATTCACATACCGTGTTGTAGAGGCGAGGAGACGGCACCGTGTGGAACATCTTGGGCGAAGGGCCCTTGACGTGGTCCGATACGTCGGACGTCGACAGCTTCGCCCGGACAGACGGTCCGCTGGCCTGGCAGCAGCACGCACTGTGCGCCCAGACCGACCCGGAGGCATTCTTCCCCGAGAAGGGTGGCTCCACCCGTGAGGCCAAGGCCGTGTGCGAGTCCTGCACCGTGCGTGCCGAGTGCCTGGAGTACGCCTTGGCCAATGACGAGCGCTTCGGTATCTGGGGCGGGCTGTCAGAACGCGAGCGTCGACGCTTCAAGCGCCTGGCGGTGTGAGTACGACCGGGAGCGGGGTCGTCGCACTGGTCGTCACCCGCGGAGACACCTCCTTCCTCGGGACGGCCCTGAGGGCGCTGGCCGCCCAGACCCTGGCCCCGGACCGCATCGTCATCATTGACGTGGGCGGGTCCCGGCCGCTGTCCACCCTCCTTCCCCCGGACGCTCCCCAGACAGCCATGCTCGTCCGGGTTCCGGGCGCACGCACCCTGGGCGAGGCCGTGCGTCGTGCCAGCAAGGAGCCTGGTTCCGCCCCCGCCCTGGCGGCGGCGCGCTGGTGGTGGTTGCTCCACGACGACTCGGCCCCCGAAGCCACCTGCCTGCGGGAGCTCTGGCAGGTCGCGGACGAGGGACGCACCACTGCCGTCATCGGCCCCAAACAGGTCTCATGGGATGGTGACCAGGTCCTGGAAGTCGGTATCGACGCCACACGGGCCGGGCGTCGCCTGGACGCCATCGCCCCGGGCGAGATCGACCAGGGACAGTACGACGACCGCTCCGATGTCCTGGCGGTGGGTACTGCCGGCATGCTCGTCGAACGTGAGATCTGGGAGCGCTTGGAGGGGACCGATCCTCTGCTCGGCCCCTTCGGGGACGGCCTGGAGTTCGGTCGTCGTGTGCGCCGGGCCGGGTACCGCGTCGTCCTGGCGCCCAGGGCCCGCATCCGTCACGCGCGCCGATCCCTGGAACCTTCACCCGCCTCGGGCCAGGCGCACGGGCGGGACGCGTCCTTCCGGCCCCGCCGCGCAGCGCAGCTGGTCAACTGGTTCCTCGCAGTGCCGTGGTGGCAGGTGCCCCTGTTGGTGCTCGCCCTGACCGTGTGGATCCCGTCGCGTGCACTGGGCCGGGTCCTCACGGGTGCCTCCCAGCTGGCTCCCGCCGAACTGGGCGCCTGGTGGGACCTGGTGCGCCACACGCCTCGTGTGGCGCACTCCCGTCTCCGCAATGCCCGACAGGCCACCCTGCCCCGCTCGGTCCTGCGTCCCCTGGAAGCAACGCCGCGCGCACTGGCCGAGGAACGCCGCCTCGTGCGCCGCATCCAGCGCTCCGGACTGGCTGCTGCACCCGTTGACCCCCTGGTCGTCTCGTCGCTGCGTCGCCACGGGCGCCGTACCCGGGGCGCGCTGACCTCTCTGCTGCTCGCCACCTCCCTGGCCGCGATCATCGTGTGGGCGAGGTACCTGTCGGGTGTGCAGGGCGCGGCCTGGGCCGGGGCGCCCGTCAGATGGGGTGACCTGTGGGCCTCCGCATGGTCGGCCTGGATCCCCGGAGGAGACGGCGCCCCCGGCCCCGCCGACCCACTCCTGATCCCGTTGTCACTGCTCAGTGCGCCCTTCGCACTGGTCGGTGTGGGTGCGGGCACGGTCTGGACCTGGTTGCTGGTGCTGTCCCTCCCCCTGTCCGCCTGGGCCGCATGGCTGCTCGGGAGCGCGTTGACCACATCGGTGCCCGTGCGCGTGGCGGGAGCCCTCATCTGGGCGTCCTTGCCCGCACTCACCGTGTCCGCCTCCCAGGGCAGGCTCGCCGCGGTCCTGGTCCACGTGCTGCTCCCCGTCCTCGCTTGGAGCTGGCTGCGCCTGCTCGCTCCCGCACCCCAGTTGGTCACGGCCGGCGCAGACGGGGACGTCGCAGCCCCGACTCCGCGCCACCGCGCCGGGGCAACCGGGGTCGGTGCCCTGGCCATGGCCGGTGTCGCGTGCGCGGCACCGTGGCTCCTCCTGCCCGCAGCAGTCGCCGTCGCCGTCGCGCTGGTCGTCCGACGGCGGAAAGCCCTGGGTGTGGCCCTGGGCCTCGTTCCCGCACTGATCCTCCTGGCGCCCACGCTCGCCCACCAGTTCCGGCAGTCCGGGGGCTGGGCCGCACTGCTGACCACGGGTGGCCTCGCGATGGCAGTCGAGCCTGCGACGTCCTGGCAGGTGCTGCTCGGCGTCCCCTCCGCCGTGACCTGGCATCCCTGGGTGTGGATGCTCGGCATCCCCGGTGCCCTGCTGCTCGTCATTGCGGTGGCTGCGGGTCTGCGCAGCACTCCGGGCGCTTGGATGGTGCGCGGCTCCCTCGCGGTGGCAGTCCTCGCCACGGTCGTGGCCGTCGCCCTGGGCCACGTCGACGTGGCGTACACGCCCTCGTCGGAGGCAGCAGTCGTCGGGGCGACGGGCGCCGCCTCGGGCGTCGCGCATGCCTGGGCCGCACCAGCGCTGTCCCTGGCCGGGCTCGCCCTGCTCATCGCCTGCCTGCGGGCCGCCGCCTCCCCGTGGCCCTGGGACGACCCGCGCCACCGAGCCACCCGGGCACTGGCCTGGGTGGTCGGTGTGTGTGCGGTCGCGACCCTGGGCGCCTGGGCGCTCCCGGGTCCCCTGCGTGCCGATGCATGGGACCACGTGAGTCCCTCGGACGGATCGGAGATCCCCGCGGTGAGTCTGCAGGCGCAGCTCTCCCCCCGCGTGGGCCGCGTCCTGGTCCTCACCCGCGACCAGCTCGGCGTCCACGCCGACGTCCTGCGTGGCTCCGGGGTCCTGGCCACGGATGCGTCCGCGGGCACGCGCCTGACGGGGTTGCATGAACTCCGCGCCGGCCAGCAGGATCCCGCCGACGAGGACCTCGCACGTGCCGCGGTCACCCTGGTCGAGTACCCCGATGACTCCTCCGTGCGTGTGCTGGCCGAGCACGCCATCGACACCGTCCTCCTCCCCGATACCTCCTCGGAGTCAGGCAAGCGCATGGCCGACGCCCTGGGTCGCGCGCCCGGCGTCGAGAAGGTGGGCACCACCGACGTCGGGGACCTGTGGAGGGTGCGTCCCGACGACATCGTCCCCTCCCGTGTCTCCGTGGAGGATGAGGACTCGGTGACCCTCGTGCGCTCGGGGTGGCTGCGCACCGATGTCACCCTGGACGAGGGCGTGTCCGGCACGCTGGTCCTGGCGGAACGTGCAGACCCGGGGTGGCGCGCCAGCCTCGACGGCGTGCCACTGGAGGCGACCCAGGCGGCATCGGGGACTTGGCGCCAGGCGTTCGAGCTGCCTGCGAGCGGACACCTGGTCGTGGAGTTCAGGCCGTGGTGGCTGCTTCCCTGGCGCATCGCCGCAGGCCTGGCGCTTGTCGGGGCGGCAACGGCCGCACTGCCGCTGAGGAGGCACCGATGATGCACCCGTCCCGTTCGCGCATCCTCGGGGTGGGGGTCTCCCTGGCGATGGCGGCCTCCCTGGTCGCGGTGGGTACCGCCGACCTGTGGGTACCCGGCCCCGGGGACCAGGATCCTGACCTGCCTGCGTATTCGGTCGCGCCCTCGTCGATGACCCTGGCCTGCGCGCCCGGCATCGAGGACCCCTATGACGCGGGCGCCACCGTTGCCCCGGGTGCCGCGTGGTCCTCCCAGGGGAGTGTCACCACGGGTACGACGCCCTCCCTGACCGTGACCGCGCGGGACGGCTCGGTCAGTGTCCCCTCGGGTGTGATGGTGGCCGGGCAGGGAGGTGGGGAGCTGCGGGGCCTGGCACTGCTGCCCTGCACCGCCCCCACCAGTGACCAGTGGGTGGCTGCGGGAACCACGACGGTGGGGGAGGACCTCCTGCTCATCCTCTCCAATCCCTCCACGGTCGCCTCCCAGGTCAGCGTCACCTCCTACGGGGCCTCGGGGAAGTCCCAGGATGCCCCCCAGTCCGTCAATGTCCCCGCCGGGCAGGTCGTGGTGCTGGCCCCCGCCACCTGGTTCCCCGACGAGGAGCGACCGGCATTCCATGTGGTCGCCGACGGACCGGGCGTCTCCGCCTGGGTGCAGACCTCGGGTCTGGACGGGGAGGTGCCCACCGGGGTGGGGGCCGCACCCGCCACCACCGCGGGTACGGACCTGGTGCTGCCCGGTGTGAGCGCCGGGAGCGGCGCCTCGGTGCGCCTGGTCGCGCCCGGTGACCAGACAGCGACGGTCTCCCTGGGCATCTTCGACGACACGGGTGTGACGCCCCTGGCGGGGGCAGAGGACCTGGAGGTCGAACCGGGGGTGCCCCTGGACGTGGACCTCAGTGGTGTCGCCGCCGATCCGGTGTCCCTGGAGGTCAGTTCGGACGTGCCGGTCGTGGCCACCGCAGATGTGCGGGGGACGGGTGAGGAATGGCCCGACTCGGACCAGACGTGGGCCTCACGGACCCTCGTGGTGCCGAGCACAGCGACCACCGGAGTGGACCTGCCCGGGGCGGAGGATCTCGCCAATCTCGTCGAGGAGCAGTTCGGCGCGGACGTCCTGCGCGCAACTTCGGTCGAGACGGCCAGCGGTGGCGGGGACGTGAAGGTCCAGTTGGTGCTGAGTGCGCCGACAGGTCAGGGCGCCACCGTCGGGGTCGGTGGGGACGGTGGTGACGCGGGTGGGTCCGAGGAGTCTGGCGGTGCAGCGCAGTCTGGCGGTGCAGGCGCTTCTCGCGGCACCAGCGTGGATGTGCCCGCCGGGGGGAGTGTGACGGTGGACCTGCCCGGGGTGGCAGGTGCACTGAGCGCCGACCACCCGGTGCACGTCGCACTCGTGGTCACGGCCGGGACGCCCACCGGCGAGCAGGTGGCTGTGTGGCCCCTGGGGACAACGGGCATTGATTCACTCGACGTCGCAGTCAACGTCGGCCCGTAAGGAGAGGGTGTCGCCCAGGCGCCCACCCACCCCGGTGGGCCGAGGTACGTTCACGCGGCCCCGTGGTCGAGGTCTTCGGGAGAGACGGCCACCACGCGGGAGATGCGGTCGATGAGGAGCACACGCACCAGGTCCTCCAACTCGCTGCCGCGGGCGGCTCGCTGTTCGACGGGGAGTCGGTAGACGACGATCCGGTCGGACAGTCCGCGCCGACGGTCCGAAGGGAACAGGCGGGTCAGGACCATGGAGTGATCCTCCCAGTCCGCAGGGTCCGAGGGCGGCACGTCCTCGATCGCGAACTCGATGGTGGAGACGATGGGCCAGCGACGGATGAAGTCCTCCACCATGTCGGCCACGAGCTCGTCGAACTTCTCCCGGCGCGTGCGCCAGGCGGGCGTGCCGGGGAAGAGCATGGGCCCGCGCGGACCGCGGCCGTGGCGGTCGCGTCGAGGTCGGGCATGGAATGACACGGATCCAGCCTACCCGTGTCGGATGCCTCTGCCTCCGAGAGGCGCGTGGCCCACCGGAGGGTCTGTCAGGCCCGCAGCGCCCGGATGACGCCGACGAGGGCGCGCCCGGTTGCGTAGGCGAAGGGCACTCCCACGGCGAGGGCGACGACCGGGTTCGGTGCGAAGTGCAGGCGGTCACCACGGCGCACGTATGCCCCTACGGGAACGCAGACCCCGCCGGCCCCTGCGCCAATGCGTCCCTCGTCATCGCCGGAACCGAAGCCGCCGGTGACGAGCGCGACCGGGACGAGCTCCTGACCGTCGACCGTGCGTGCCTCCCCGTAGGCGGCGTTGACGCCGATGGAGGCGGAGAGCTCGCGAAGGTGCAATGTGATGTCGGGCATGTGCACAGCGTACAGAGCTCGAACGCACGCAGTGGGAGATGCGGGGCTTCTGCGTGCCTGCGGCCGTTGCGTGGCGATGAGCCGTATGGTGTGACCGTGATAGCGGCACGGCATTGCTCGAAACCGGGATGCGGCAGACCCGCGGTGGCCACCCTGACCTATGACTACGCGGACTCGACCGCGGTCCTGGGTCCCCTGGCGACCGCTGCCGAGCCCCATGCCTACGATCTCTGCGACATCCATGCCGAGCACCTCACAGCGCCCGTGGGATGGCAGGTGGTGCGTCTCCAGACCAGTTTCGATCCGGCGCCGCCCTCGCCTGATGATCTCCTGGCACTGGTGGACGCCGTGCGCGAGGCCGCCCGCAACGAACCTCCCCGCTCCACCCACAGCGCCCCGCGCCGGACACCCGACCGCGGCCCCTTCGCGACGGCCGTGGCCGAGGCCTCGGAGGAGTCCCCCCTGGATCCTGACTCGACGTACGCGCGCAGGCGCGCGCAGTTCCGAGTCATCGCCGACTCCGAGGACTGAGAACGTAGCGTCCTCCGGGCTCGGTGAGGTACCGGGGCGCGGGGAGGTATCGGGATGTGGGTGAGATCCACGCTCACGACCGTGGATCTCACCCTGGAACGTGGATCTCATTGCAGATGCAGATGTCCGCGTGACCTCCAGCGCTGGTCAGTTCCGACTCAGATCCCGAACGGGGGACGGTCCGCGATGCGGCGGCGGTCCTCGGACACGCCGTCACGTGCGAGGGTGCGCTGGTACTCACGGTCCCGCAGCACGACCAGCACGGCCGCGATGAAGCGCTCCGGGTTCGTCCCCGGCGGCGGTACAGGGGCGACGCGAGTGGCCAGCCGTTGGGCGAGAGCGGCACCAGCCCGAGCCCTCACCTGAGGCAGCATCTGGGAGGTTCCGCGCAGGAAACCGAGCGCCTCAGTCTGGAGCCCTGTCGGCAGGGGCAGGATCTGGGCGGACGAGGCCCACACACCCAGGTCGGGAGGCATGAGGAGCGGTGCGTTCCAGGCGGGTTCCGGCAGGCGCACCACCATCGTTCCCGCAGCCAGGTCCCCCAGGCGTTTGGATCGGGGCGTGATCATCGCTGTGATCACTGCGATGGCTCCCAGGCTGAGCCACAGCTCCAGGATGCCCGACAGCGCACGGACCAGGGAGTGTCGGGCCGTGACCACACCACCGTCGTCGCGCACCACCTGCAGGCCCCAGGCCCACTTGCCCAGGGAGCGCCCACGGGTGGCGACCTCGATGATCATGGGAAGGATGACCGTGACCAGGACGATGGAGCCGATGAGCAGGACCCGAATGGTTGAACCTGATGGGTTCGCGACGACACGGGAGGCCACGAGGAGGGCCACCACGTAGCCCAGCAGTGTGCAGGCTCCGTCGACGAGTCCCGCGGCGACGCGCAGCAGGGGTGAGGCGGGGCGGACCTCCAGCTCGACGGCCTCGCCGGTGACGATCGACTCCTCGCGGATGCGGCGGACGGGGACGGCCTGGGTGCTCATGTGTGACACGCTAGCGGACGTGGACATCGACGCGCTGAAGGCCTCCCGGGGAGGGTCCTGGGATCGACTGCACGAGCTCGCCCGCAGACGCCGCATGGCGGGCAGTGAGATCGACGAACTGTCGGTGCTCTACCGCCAGGGGGCGGCGGACCTGGCGGCAGTACGGGCACAGAACCCGGATCCGGACCTGATCCGCGCCCTCTCGCGCGACCTGGCAGCCGCGCGTGCGCGTCTGACCGGTGCACCCGGCGCCTCCACCGCATCCCTGTCCCGCTGGTTCCGGGTCTCCCTGCCCGCCGCTCTCTTCGAGACGCGGTGGTGGAT
>JBQEKJ010000095.1:4768-7961 GCA_052103835.1 Pauljensenia sp. | reverse complement strand
CCTCGTGCGCCGAGGCCGACGGAGCCCCGCCACCCCCACCACCGGCCCCTCGCCGGGGCCGACCTCCTGCTCTGCGGCTGACGGACCCACCACCCGTCGACCACTCCGTCACGCAGCCCGATCTGCCGCGGTGGCCCGGTCGCCCCCTATGATGTCCGCAGTACCCGAGCCCCCCTGGAAGGGACACCATGTCCAACCCCTATGCGTCCCCCGAGCCCTCCGACCCGAACGGCCAGCAGCCAGCCTGGTCCGCCCAGCAACCCGTCCCACCCACCCAGCCCCAGAACCCCTACGGGCAGGGCACATACGGACAGGCCGACCACGGCCAGGGTGCCGGGCAGCAGCCCCAGGACCAGGCCACCTACGGCCAGTACGGTGCCTACCCCCAGCAGGGCCAGCAGGCCGCCTGGGGGCAGCCGGGCTACGGTCAGTACGGTGCCGCACCCCTCTTCGACGTGGAGCGCCTGCGCTCGAACTCCACCATCGTCCTGGTCCTGGGCATCCTCGGGCTCGTGCAGATCCTCCCGATCGTCGGCAGCATCATCGCCTGGGTGTGGGGCAACTCCCTGGTCCGCCAGGCCCGCGAGGCAGGCCTTCCGGACGACGTCACCCAGAATGCCAAGATCGGCAAGATCCTGGGCATCATCTCGGTCGCCCTGTGGGCTCTCTTCGCCGTCCTCATCATTGTCCTCATCTTCATCGGGGTCGCCGCGTCGAGCTCGAGCGGGAGCTACTGACAGGACCGGTCGGGGCCGGCTGGCCTGCCGTGCCGACCGAGGCACGCCGGCCGGCAGGCCCACCCCCTGCGCGCCGGGTCGTGCGCACTCGGGATCCTGGCAGCGGCCCCGGACGGCAGTGGGGCATCGCGACAAGGAGTCGTGTGCCCGTGTGGACCTAGGCTGGGACCATGACCCCCCGCCCCGATTCCTCCCGATCCCAGCACCAGCACGGCTCCCGCGACCACGGCACCGGCGACCATGGCCGCGACCGCGACCGCGACGAGCGTCCCCTGCGGCGCCGCTCGGGTTCCGACCAAGACCTCATCGCCGACCTGAACCGCCTCGACGGACGCAACTACGGCGCCTACAAGTCGGTGACGGGTGACTGGGACTACGGGGACTTCCAGCTGGCCATCGACCGTGTCCAGTCCGATCCCTACGCTCCGCCCTCGTCACTGCGGGCCATCGCGGATCCGCGCGCGATGGGACTTCCCGAGGACTGCCTGGGCACACCGGACCAACGCCTGGCGGTGGCCGACTTCCTGCTGCGCGCCTTCCACGATGCCCTGGGCCAGTACGCCACCTCGGGCGATGTCCACGTCGTGCGGGTCGGGCAGGAGATACTCCAGCGCTCCGCCTGCACCGTCACGCCGGAGCGGGTGGAGGTCCGCTTCCAGGTGCGCATGCCCGCGCGCGGGCGCACCATCCAGGGCCGCGAGGCAGCCCGCATCTTTGACCTGGACGTCCCCGACACCGTCATGGCCACCTTCGACTTCGTGTCGGAGGACGCGGCCGGACGCACGGAGGCCCTGCGCAGACATGTCCACGCCCTGGAGGACCACCGCGCCCTGCAGGAGGCACTCACCCAGCGTGGCTGGGTCTCCTTCGTCGCCGACGGTGCGGTGCTGGCGCGGCGCTCCGGCATCTCGCAGAAGCCGATGGAAGACGCCGTCGCCTTCTCCTCCCCGGAGTCGCTGCGCCAGGAAATCAAGCTACCCCATGCCGGTGTGGTGAGTGGCATGGCTCTGGAACACGGGGTGACGGTGATCGTGGGCGGCGGCTACCACGGCAAGTCCACGCTGCTGGGCGCGCTGCAGCGCGGGGTCTACCCGCACGTTCCCGGGGACGGGCGCGAACTGGTGGCCACCCTCCCCGATGCGATGAAGGTGCGCGCCGCGGACGGTCGCGCCGTCACCGGGGTGGACGTCTCCGCCTTCATCAGCCATCTACCGGGCGGTGCCGACACGACGCACTTCTCCACGGAGAACGCCTCGGGATCCACCTCCCAGGCCGCCTCGGTGGTGGAGGCGGTGGAGCTCGGCTGCCCCCTGCTGCTCATCGACGAGGACACCTCCGCCACCAACCTGCTCATCCGGGACGCCCGCATGCGCGAACTGGTCCACGCCGACAAGGAGCCGATCACCCCGCTGGTGGATCGCATCGGCGGCCTCGCCCTTGATCGTGGGGTGTCCACCGTCATGGTCATGGGCGGGTCCGGGGACTACCTGGACGTCGCCGACCTCGTACTCATGCTCGACACCTACCGCTGCCTCGACGTCACCGAGCGGGCGCGGGAGGTGTGCGCTGCGATGCCGCGGGAACGCTCGGACGTGGAGGGCTTCGACGAGGTCGGCGCGCGCACGCCGCTGCGTGCGCGCGGGGGCGCCGAGCGTCCCAAGACGAAGGCCTCAGGAGTGGACCAGGTGGTCCTGGACCGCCAGACCGTGGATCTCGCCGACGTGGAGCAGGTGGTCGACCCCGGCCAGACCGAGGCCATCGCCTGGGCGATGCGCGGGCTGCTGGAGGAAGTCTTCGACGGGCACACCACCCTGGTGGAGGGGCTCGACCTCGTCGAGGCCCTGGTACGTGAACAGGGCCTGGATGGGCTGACGCGCTACGGGGCACACCAGTACCCGGCCTTCCTGGCGCGTCCGCGCGCGGTGGACCTCGGCGCGGCGCTGAACCGGTACCGGGCGCTGCGACTGGGCTGAGCCGGGACGCGGCGGTACGTTCGGCTGGATCCTGTGGATCCGGTGCCCGGACCGCGGAAGGTGCCGACTTCCACTGTCAAGGTCCCACCTGGGGCAGTGGGTGCCGGTATCCACTGTCAAGGTCCCACCGGGGGCAACTGGTACCGGTATCCACTGTCAAGATCCCACCGGGGGCAATGGGTACCGGTATTCACGGCCTCGTCCCCTCGGCGGGGCCGAACCCGTCTTCGGCGCCGCCACGTGTGCGCAGATGCACCCAGTTCTGCCTCCCAGCGCCCGCGGGCACGGATGAAGAGGACGCATCCTTGCAGGTCAGGACTGCACTACGTGGCGTTGAACGTCGACCTTGGGTCCCTGTGCCGAGAAACTGGGTGCATTCCTGCACACCAACTATGGTTGCCGTCGCTCCACGGTGGGCGGACCTGACCCAATGGACCCATCTCCGGTGCCGAGACCCGTCGTCCGACGCGCAGACGCCCCCAC
>JBQEKJ010000095.1:0-4668 GCA_052103835.1 Pauljensenia sp. | reverse complement strand
CAATGGACCCATCTCCGGTGCCGAGACCCGTCGTCCGACGCGCAGACGCCCCCACACCCCGGCACCCCGGCACCCCGGCACCCCGGCACCCCGGCACCAGCGTGGTCCCGATCACCCTGAGTGCCACTCCCCGGGATCTCCCAGGGGAGTCCCCCATGTCGTGAACCGCCTCTGACGTGTGACGATCGAGGCACACAGAAGGAGCACACATGTCACCCACCACGATCCCGCTGCCCGGTGCGGCAGGACAGTCCTCGACCGGCACACCCACCCAGGGAGCGATCGTCTCCCTGCGGGGAGTCTCCAAGATCTACGGCTCCGGCCAGACGCGCGTCGTCGCCCTGGACGATGTCGACGTCGACTTCCTCCAGAGCCGTTTCACCGCCATCATGGGTCCCTCCGGATCGGGGAAGTCGACCATGCTCCACGTGCTGGCCGGCCTGGACACCGCCACCTCGGGCAGCATCGAGATCGAGGGCACGGACCTCACCACCCTCTCCGACGACGAGCTCACCCGCCTGCGCCGCGACCGCATCGGCTTCGTGTTCCAGAGCTTCAACCTGGTGCCCACACTGGACGCCCGGGCCAACATCCTCCTGCCTCTCAAACTCGCGGGGCGGAAGCCGGACCGGGCTTGGTTCGACCAGGTCGTGACCACCCTCGGACTCACCGAGCGCCTCACGCACCGACCCTCCGAACTCTCGGGCGGCCAGCAGCAGCGCGTGGCCGTTGCCCGTGCACTCGTCATGCGCCCCGCCGTGATCGTCGCCGACGAGCCGACGGGCAACCTGGACTCCGAGGCATCCCGGGAGGTCCTGGACCTGCTGCGCGGTGCCGTGGACCAGTTGGGTCAGACCGTCATCATGGTCACCCACGACCCGGCCAGCGCCGCGACCGCTGACCGGGTCCTCCTGGTCCGCGACGGGCGGGTCGTGGCCGACCTCGACCACCCCTCCACCGAGGAGCTGGGGGCGTTCGGGCTGTGAATGAACTCCTGGTCGCCAATGTGCGCCACCACGCGCGCCGCTACGTCGCCACCGGGGTCGCAGTGGCGATCTCGATGGCCTTCGTCCTCATCTGCCTCGTCCTCTCCTCAGGCCTGTCCTCCTCCACCACCGCCTCCGTGCGCTCCCAGTACCAGGGCGCCACCACGGTGGTCGGCGTCGACCAGGACTCCGCCACTGCCTCCGACCCCGACACGGCGCCGGACCTTGCCGCCCTCGTCACGCGCATCGACAGCCTCGACGGCGTGAGCGCGGTGGGCGCCCTCACCTACGACTACGCCGAACTGCACCACGGATCGGAGCGCATCCAGCGTTCGGTGTCCGTGATCAATCCGGCCCCCCTGTGGACCCCGACGATCCTCGACGGTTCCCTGCCCACAGGCCCCGACCAGGTCGTCCTGGACCGGCGCACCGCCGACCAACTCGGCGTCACTCCCGGTGACACCATCGGGATCCGCACCGCCTTCAGTGAGAGCGACTACGCCGAGGTGACGGTGTCAGGCATCGGCCGTGCCGCCTCCAGCACGGACACGCTCGTCACCACGGACGAGGACACCGCCAGCAGGATCCTGGAGGGTCACACCGTCGCCGCCCTGCTCGTCACAGACGGCCAGGAGGCACCCGACGTCGCCTCCCAGGACGCTCTGACCACCACGATCTCCGCTGCCCTGTCCGACACCCCGGGACTGGAGATCCGCCCGGCCCACGAGGTCGTGGACGAGACACTCCAACAGATGCAGATGGGCACGGGCACCACCCTGGCCATCCTGCTCACCTTCCCGCTCATCGCCATCGTGGTGGCCGGGATCGTGGTGTCCTCGACGTTCCGGATCGTCCTCCAGCAGCGCCGCCGCGAGCTGGCCCTCCTGCGTTCCCTGGGGGCGACCTCCGGCCAGGTGCGCGGCCTGATCGTGCGCGAGACCCTGGCGGTGGGCGCCCTCGCCTCTCTCCTCGGCGTCCTCCTGGGGACCGTCCTCGGAGTCGGGGGGCTCGTCCTGCTCGGGCTGACCGACACCGTCGGCACAGCCCTCGCCACACTCCAACCCCTCCAGCTGGCAGGGGTGTGGGTGCTGGGGACCCTCCTCACCCTGCTCTTCGGGATCCGTCCCGCCCTGGGGGTCTCCCGCATCCCACCGATCGCCGCCCTCCAGAGTGTCGACGAGGGCGGGACCTCGGCCCGGCGCAGCCACACGACCCGACTGGTCATCGGTGTGGTGCTCACCGTCCTCGCGGGGACCGGGATCGTTCTGGGACTCCGCACGGAGGACCTCTCACAGGGGTTCCTGCTGGCGCTCCTCGGCTCCATGGTCGCCCTCGTGGGACTGCTCCTGCTGACCTCCGTCCTCCTGCCGCGCTTCACCCTGGCGCTCGGGGCACCCTTGCGAGGGATGGTCGCGCGCATGGCCCGCGCCAACACCGTGCGCAACCCTGATCGCACGGGGACCACTGGGACCGCCATCGTCATCGGCGTGACGCTGATCGTCATGATGGTGGTGGGAGCCGCCTCGACCCGTGCCACCCTGGTCGGCGAGGTCGATGCACAGCGACCCTTCGACCTCACCGCCACCTCCACCCGCGCCGCCATCCCCCAGGACGTCGTGGAGAGGATCAGCGCCGTCGAGGGCGTCCAGGCCGCCGTCGGGGGGAGCAGTGCCTCCGGCACCATCACGACCGACGAGGGCGAACCCCAGGAGGTCTGGATCACCGGCGAGCCCGACCTCTCGGGCGTGACGCACTCCCCCGTCGCCCAGCCCGGTGACACCCAGGTGTTCCTCCCCGATCGTCTGGCGCCGGAGGGTACCCCTGTCACGCTCTGCGCCGTGGCCGGCCAGGGAGAGGCCCAGTCCGGGACGGGCAGCACTGGGAGTGAGTCGGCCTGTCGGGACCTGGATGTCGTCAATGACGCCCGCGCCGGTGGTGGCGTGGGGAGCGACGAGGCGATCATCCCGCTGACAGTCCTGCAGGAGCTCGCACCCGATGCGCCCGTGTCGCAGGTCTACATCCGTCTCGCCGACGGGGCCGATCTCGACTCGGTCCAGTCCGCCATCCTCGCGATCGACGACCACCTGCAGGTCTCGGGCGCCGCGGCCGAGCGGGCCATGTACACCTCCGCCATCGACACGGTGCTCAGCGTCGTCGTCGGGTTGCTCGGGGTCTCCGTGGTCGTCGCCCTGGTCGGCGTGACCAACACGCTGTCGCTGTCGGTCGCCGAACGCACCCGCGAGAACGGGCTGCTGCGCGCCCTGGGCCTGACGAAGCGACAGATGAAGCGCATGCTGACCATCGAGGCGGTGCTCATCGGCACGTCCGGAGCGCTGGTGGGGGTCGGGCTGGGCATCCTCTTCGGATGGGTCGGGGTCAACGCCCTGCCTCTCCGCCTGGAGACGACCCTGTTCATCGTGCCGTGGTGGCAGGTCCTGGGTGTGGTCGCCGTGGCCATTGCGGCGTCGACGCTGGCCTCATGGTGGCCCGGTCGCCGCGCGGCGCGGACCTCACCGGTGGAGGCGCTCGCCGCCGAGTAGCGGGAGGGGCGAAGACACTCGCCGACGGGTGGGTGTGCGGATCTGTGCCGGTGCCGGGATCAACTCCCCGGCACCGGCACAGTGCTGCCCGGGAGCAACACGGAGCGATGGAGCCCGGCGCAGCGCGGCACTGGAGAGCTGGGGACCGAAGCGGACCTGGGCGGTGCGCCACGCTGACGTTCCCGGCTCAGGACTGTGAGGAGTCCAGGACCAGGCGCAGGAGACGGGTGAGTTCCGCGCGGTCCGCGCCTCCCAAGGGGGCCACCAGGTCACGGGCTGCGTCCTCGCGTGCCCGGGCTGTGGCCTCCAGGACGGCCTGTGCCCGTGCGGTGGGGGTCACCACCTGGGCGCGTCGGTCGTGGGGGTCGGGGGAGCGCTCGACGAGGCCGCGTTCCTCCAGGGCATCGACCACGCCGGTGGCCGACCGGGGTGCGATTCCCAGGACCTCGGCGAGGTGTCCGGGCCGCATGGGCCCGTGGGCCACGAACTGGCGCAGGGCGCGCAGTTGGTGCATGGGTGGGGAGCTCGGGTCCATGTGCTCCCGCATCCCGCGTCGGTAGAGGCGCAGGGTCTGCTGGAGCAGCTCGGTCAGCTCCACGTCCGCCGACAGTGCGGGGACCTCGGCGGCGCGGCCTGTGGCGTCGGCGGATGCCTCGGTCGCCCGGGACCCTGCAGGAACGGAATCGTCATGTGACACAGCTCAATCATGCCACACCCTCATAGTGAGGTATGCTCACTTTATCGGTCGGGGTGGCCTTCCCTCCCCGAGGATCCTGGCCGAAGCCCCGGTGGGCCCCGGCCGAACCGGACCGGGGGCCTGGCCGGAGTCCCGCACGGACCCCAAGCAGGAACCCGACGAAGGCCCCGAGCCCCGACGAGGGCCCTGACCCTGACGAGGACGCGCCCTCGTCCCCCGAGGCACGCCCCATCAAGCGGTCGAAGCACGCCCCCAGGAACACCCGAGGCACGCCTCGCGCGACCCCCGACGCACGCCTCGACAAGCGCGCCTCGGCAGACGGCTTGAGTACGTCCCGTGCACCCCACGAGGCACACTCTCCGGTCCAGTCCGGCCCACGTCCGCACTGCACAACACCGACACCCCCCACCCCCACCCCCACACCCCACACCCCCACACCCCCCCC
>JBQEKJ010000094.1:6254-7963 GCA_052103835.1 Pauljensenia sp. | reverse complement strand
CATGGCTCGGGGCCTTGACCTCAGTCACCTTCGGCTCGGGCAGCTCAATGCTGGAGGCAGTTGCCCGGGACCGGCTGGTCCTGGACTTCCTGCCGCTGGAGCCAGCGGCAGTCCCTGCGGCCTGCGCCTCGGAGTCCACGGACTCGGGGACGGGGAGCTCTGCGGCTCCGGTGTCCACGGTGCCCGAGGAGGCCACGCGACGGTGGCCTGAGCGGCGACGTGAGGTCGCCTTCGCAGGAGCCGACTCGGGTGCGGTCCCGGCAGATGCCTCGGCCAGCTCCCCAGCCACGCGCTCGCTGGCAGCGCCGACGCCATCGGCTGACCCGCCCGCATTCGCGGCGCTTGCCTCGACAGCAGCCCGTCCACCCGTCCGAGCACCCCCGGTCTTCACCGGAGCGGTCTCACCACTGGAGCGAGCCACCCGGCGACGCTTGGTCTTGGTCACCGGTACCAGTTCCGTCTCCTGGACGTCCTCGGGTCCCTCGGCGGAGACCAGCAGGGACTCCACGGGGGCTGCGGCCACCTCGGCCTCGACCTCGGGAACCTCGTGGGACCGCGAAGCACCCGGCTCGGCGGACGACGCCTTGACGGCGCGACGACGGCGCGACCCACGTGTGCGGGTGGCTGCTGCATCGTCGGACTCGGCACCGGCGGCGCCCGACTGTCCGTCCGCACCGGCACCGCTCTCGGCAGCGACGGTGTTGGCGACGACCTCGGGATGGGTGCTCGCGACCGGGGCGACTGCGGGGCCGCCCTCGTCAGTGCTGCGGGAGGCATGACCCGAGGCGGCGGCGATGGCACTCAGTGCCTCGCGCGTCCTGCCGCGGTCCGCGCCCTCGTCCAGGCGACGCGGCTCCTCGACGACAGTCTTGCGGCCCTTGCCACGCCCGGAGCCGTGACCGCCACCGGTGTGGTCGGCGGAGCCGGTGTTCTCCACCGGCTCGTGGTGGACGATGAAGCCGCGGCCCTCGCAGACCTCACACGGCGTGGAGAATGCCTCGACGAGGCCCTCGCCCACGCGCTTGCGTGTCATCTGGACCAGGCCGAGGGACGTGATCTCCGTGACCTGGTGGCGGGTGCGGTCCCGGCCCAGGCACTCCACGAGGCGGCGCAGCACCAGGTCGCGGTTGGACTCCAGGACCATGTCCACGAAGTCGACGATGATGATGCCGCCGATGTCGCGCAGGCGCATCTGGCGCACGATCTCCTCGGCGGCCTCGAGGTTGTTGCGGGTGACCGTCTCCTCCAGGGTGCCGCCGGCGCCGATGTACTTGCCGGTGTTGACGTCGATGACGGTCATGGCCTCGGTGCGGTCGATGATCAGCGTGCCACCGCTGGGCAGCCAGACCTTGCGGTCCATGCCCTTGGCCAGCTGCTCGTCGATGCGGAAGGCGTGGAAGGCGTCATCGGGGCCCACCCACTGCTCGACGCGGTCGGAGAGCTCCGGGGAGAGCTCCTGGACGTACTCCGAGACGGTGTCGTAGGTCTCGCGGCCTTCGATGGCGAGCTTGTTGAAGTCCTCGTTGAACACGTCACGCACGACGCGCACGGCCAGCTCGGGCTCGCCGCGCAGCAGGACGGGGGCGGACTTCGTCTTCTTCTGCTTGGCCTCGATGTCGGCCCACTGCTTGGTCAGGCGTGCGATGTCGTCGGCGAGCTGCTGCTCGGTGGCGCCCTCGGCCGCGGTGCGCACGATGACGCCGGACCCG
>JBQEKJ010000094.1:0-6244 GCA_052103835.1 Pauljensenia sp. | reverse complement strand
GAGGATCTTCTTCAGGCGCAGGCGCTCCTTCTCCGGGAGCTTGCGCGAGATGCCCATCATGGAGCCGTTGGGAATGAGGACCAGGTAGCGGCCGGCCAGCGTGATCTGGCTGGTCAGGCGCGCGCCCTTGTGGCCGATCGGGTCCTTGGTGACCTGGACGAGGACGGGGTCGCCGGACTTGAGTGCGGCTTCGATGCGACGAGGGCGGCCCTCGAGCCCGACGGCGTCCCAGTTGACCTCGCCGGCGTAGAGGACGGCATTGCGACCGCGACCCACGTCGATGAAGGCGGCCTCCATCGAGGGCAGGACGTTCTGGACGCGGCCCAGGTAGATGTTGCCGACCATGGAGAGGCTGGTGCGGCGGGTGACGTAGTGCTCGACGAGGAGCCCGTCCTCCAGCAGTGCGACCTGGTCGAGTCCGTTGTGGTGTCGGATGACCATCTGGCGGTCGACGGCCTCGCGGCGCGCGAGGAACTCCGACTCCGTGATGACGTGGCGGCGGCGTCCCTCCTTGCGGCCCTCGCGGCGGCGCTGCTTCTTCGCCTCCAGGCGGGTGGAGCCCTTGAGGGCGGTCACCTGGTCGGAGGGGTCCTCGGAACCGCGGGAGTCGGAACCGCGGGATTCCGAGGAACGGGAGCGGCGGCGCCTGCGGCGGCGCGAGGTCCCACCGTCGTGGTCGTCCTCGTCGTCGTCGCCGTGGCGTGAGTGGCCACCGGACGCACCCTGGGCGTCACCGGAGTCGTCCTGGGAGTCCTCCGAGGCGGAGCGCCTGCCCGAGGACTTGCGTGAGGCCTTGCGCTGGCCGCCCTCGTCGGCGGAGTCGGTATCGGACTCCTCGGAGTCGGCGGGTGTGTCGGAGGAGGACTGTTCCTCGTCCTTGTCCTTCTTGGCCCTCGAGCGCGGGGAGCGGCGGGAGCGCTTCTTCGGCGCCTCCTCGTCGTCGGCGGCGCGGTCCTGGGCGGAGCCGGAGGAGTCCTGGTCCGCGGCGTCCGCGGCGTCAGCGGAGGAGCTGTCGCGGCCCGAGCCGTCGGCGGTGTCCTCCTCGTCCTTCTTGCGGCGTGAGCGACGCTTGCGCGCGGGCTTGGCGTCCTCGTCCTCTTCGCGGGGTGCCTCAGGAGTCTCGGGTGTCTCGGCCTGGTCGGCCTTCGCTCGTCCGCGGCGTGTGCGACGGGGTGCGGGAGCCTCCTCGTCGGGCTCCTCGCGGGAGGTGGAACGCCCGCTGCCGCGGGTGGGGGCCTCGGGTTCCTGGAAGGTCGGTGCCTGGAAGGCGGGTGCCTGGAACAGCAGTGAGGCCACCGGTGATTCGGGGGTGGCGGATGTGTCGGGGTTGGTCACGGTTCTCCAATTGTGGGGCCCGCCCCACACCGGGAGGTCCCTCTTGCTCGCCCGCGAGGGGCGGAAATCCTGACAGGACCGCGCTCTCGCGCGATGGCGCGCGGTGGCAGCGACCGTCTCCGGTCCGCTGGCTCTTCCGGCGCTCGCGTCGTGGAGGTGTGTCCACGACGTCCATACTTGGCTCCCATTGTCGCACAGGGTGGCCCCGGTGCCGGGGATGTCCACCACGGGCGATCAGCGTGGAGCGATGCAGCAGGCTCGGGGCATGTCCGGTGGACGGGGGTGTGTCCGGTGGGCGCGGGGTGGAGGTGCGGGCGACGGCGGGGGTTCCTCTGCGATCTCTCACCAGATCTCTGAGAAGAGGATGTCCCACATCGCCTCGCCAGGGTGTCGCACTGCCGGGGTGCGGCTCCGGGAACCGGCGGAATGCCAGCATTCGCGTGGAGGTTGTGCGCGCGCGGTCACGCCTCGCCTCGCCTGTGCGTCCACGGGCGGCTGCGCCCCGGTCGTGCCGGAATGGGCATCCAGCGTGGACCTCACCGCCCATCCGGGCCCGGATCCGGATCCGGATCCGGCCAGGATCCGCTGTCTCGACCCTGGTGCAGACCAGGATCCGCCATCTCGACCCGGACACGACGAGACGCGAGCCTCTGACCTGCACAAACACGGCACCCAGTGGCAGACGGCGGATCCAGACAGCGGATCCGTGACAACACCCCCTCCCAAATCCGCCGTCTCAACCCCGAAACGACCAAGATCCACCGCCCCGAACCCGGCAGCATGCGGGATCGTCATCGTGACCTTGGGACCGTGCGCATGGGGCATGGATCCAGGCAGCACCCGAGGGTGTCCGAGGAGTCACCCTCCAACGCGCGGGGAGCAAGCGCAGCACTGGGCCACTTGTCCGAGACCCGCGAAAGCAGGGCAGGGCGGACGGACGCGGGAGCGAGGGCGCGGACCACGGCGGAGGAGGCGGGCACAGCCTGTGCACGGGGACGGAGGAAGGGGCGAGGAGGAGGGCGGGACACCACGTCAGAAACCGCCCCGTTCCCCCTGCTCAAATGGGAGGATTTCACCTAGACTGACGTCACCGGAGCGCCGTGTGACGTGTCACGGATCGGCCACGACACACGGCGATGTCGCCCTGACCGTCTGGTCAATGAGATATGTTCTTGACATGGCGTCAGGACGATGACCTCGTCCCCACGCCCGATTCCATCCCATCACCGGAAAGGCGAGCACCATGACACTCGTTCCGGCAGCGCTCGACGCGCTGGCACTGGGTCGGTGGCAGTTCGGCATCACGACCGTCTACCACTTCATCCTGGTCCCGTTGACCATCGGTCTGTCCCTCCTCGTCGCCATCATGCAGACGATCTGGCACCGCACCGGTAACGACACGTGGCTCCAGGCGACCCGGTTCTTCGGAAAGCTGCTCCTCATCAACTTCGCGCTGGGCGTCGCCACCGGCATCGTCCAGGAGTTCCAGTTCGGCATGAATTGGTCGGAGTACTCCCGCTACGTCGGGGACATCTTCGGTGCACCACTGGCCATCGAGGCCCTCGCCGCCTTCTTCCTCGAATCAACCTTCCTCGGGCTGTGGATCTTCGGCTGGGGTCGCCTCTCCAAGGGCTGGCACCTCGCCACCATCTGGCTGGTCGCCATCGGGTCGACACTGTCGGCACTGTGGATCCTGGCTGCCAACTCCTGGATGCAGCACCCCGTCGGAGCGGTGTTCAATGCCGAGACGGGGCGGGCCGAGCTCGACGGGGTCGGCGGGTTCCTCGAGGTCATCACCAACCCCGTGCTGATCTGGGAATTCTCCCACGTCATCGCTTCCTCGATCTTGGTCGCCGGCACCTTCGTGGCGGGCCTGGCCTTCTGGTGGATGACGCGGGCCACCCGCGAGGGAGGCACGGAGGGTGCACGCGAGGCACGTCAGGTGTGGCGTCCCCTCGCCAACTTCGGCATGATCGTCATCGTGATCGGCGCGATCGCAACCGCTGGCACCGGCCACATCCAGGGCCAGGAGATGGTCCGCTACCAGCCGATGAAGATGGCGGTGGCAGAGGGCGTCTGCGTGGACACCCCCGGGGCGGCCTTCACCATCGCCTCCTTCGGCGCCTGCCCCCTGGGCGACGAGGGCGAACCCACCCAGTTCCTCCAGGTGCCCGGCGTTGCAGCCTTCATGGCCACCAACTCCTTCAGTGGTGACGTCGAGGGCGTCGCCGACATCCAGGCACGCATGGTCGAGACCCTCAACGCGGACCCGAACTTCGTGGCCAAGTACGGCGACGCGGCGAACTACGACTTCCGTCCGCCCGCGGACGTGGTCTTCTGGTCCTTCCGCCTGATGATCGGGCTCATCGCGTTCTCCCTCCTCCTGGTGGCGTGGGGCTTCCTGGCCACACGCAAGGGAGCGGTCTCGGGGAACAAGTGGTTGGGACGCTTCGCGCTCCTCTCCATCCCGATGCCGTTCCTCGCGGGCTCATTCGGGTGGATCTTCACTGAGATGGGCCGCCAGCCCTGGGTCGTGTATCCCAACCTTGCGAGCCTCGCGAACGGGGATCCCGGCGCCTCAGTCATGATGATGACCGAGGCCGGCATCTCCACCGCGGTCCCCGCCGCACAGGTCCTCACGACGATGATCATCTTCACGCTCCTCTATGCGGCGCTCGGCGTCGTGTGGTTCCTCCTGATGAAGAGATTCGCCCTTGAGGGCGTCCACACCCACTCCGCCGAGCCGGACGAGGACGACGAGAACGTCGGCGCCCTGTCCTTCGGCTACTGATCGGACGGAGAGACTCCCATGGAACTCAGCATTCTCTGGTTCATCCTCATCGCGGTCCTGTGGACCGGCTACCTGGTCCTGGAGGGCTTCGACTTCGGCGTGGGCATGCTCCTGCCGATCGCGGCCCGCAATGACAAGGAGCGCACCACCGTCGTGCGCACCATCGGCCCCCACTGGGACGGCAACGAGGTCTGGCTGCTCACCGCTGGTGGCGCCATGTTCGCGGCCTTCCCCGAGTGGTACGCCACGATGTTCTCCGGCATGTACCTGGCGCTCTTCCTGATCCTGGTCGTGCTCATCCTGCGCATCACCGCCATCGAGTGGCGCTCGAAGATCGCCTCCGAGAAGTGGCGCACCGTGTGGGACCGCTTCCACACGGCGGCTGCCGTCACCGTGCCACTGCTGCTGGGGGTCGCGTTCTCGAACCTCGTGCAGGGCATGAAGATCGAGGTCGTCGAGCGCGCCACCCAGGACGTGGTGCCCGTGGCAGACCTGACCCCCGAGGTCTACGCCGGAGCCGCGCACCAGCTCACGGGTGGCTTCTTCAGCCTGCTCACGCCGTACACCCTGCTCGGTGGCGTGGCCCTGGTCGCCATCTGCTTCGCCCACGGCGCCCAGTTCCTGGCGCTGAAGACGAAGGGCGACATCCGGGAGCGCGCCAATGGCGTGGCGGCACCCGCCACCGTCGTGGCCGTCCTGCTCGGCGCCGTGTGGCTCCTGTGGGGCCAGTTCGCATTCTCGAGCAACATCTGGTCCTGGATCCCGCTGGTGATCGCAGCCCTGGCCCTCATCGCCTCGGCCACCTGGTCCCAGAAGGTGACCCGCAACGAGAAGCTGTCCTTCGCCGCCTCGGCCGTCGGCATCGCCGGCGCCGTGTCCTGGGTGTTCGCCTCCATGGCACCCGCCGTGATGAAGTCCAGCATCGACCCCGCGTACTCCCTGACGATCTCCCAGGCTGCCTCGACGCATCCGACCCTGGTGATCATGTCGATCGTGGCGCTGTGCCTGGTCCCCATCGTCCTGGCCTACACGACCTGGTCGTACTGGGTGTTCCGCCACCGCGTCTCCACCGCGGACGTCGACACCAACGCGGGCCTGCTGCCCGGGAAGATCCGGCTCGGCTCGAACTTCCTGGCCGGCTGACCCCGCCTGCACCACCTGCCACACCCAGGGGGCCCCTCCCCTCCCGGGGAGGGGCCCACTGCGTCGAGTTCCGCCCAGTGTGGGGCTCGAGGTCCGCCGCCCTGGTCGGAGCGTGAGGTCTGCCCTGCTGTTGTGACCGCGAGGTCCGCCCTGTCCACAGGTAGGGCGAGGTCTTTCCGCCCGTCGCCGGGGTGCGGAGCCGTCGGTGCGACCGCTGCGTGTGCGGAAATGCACCCAGTTTCCGTGTCTGCACCAGAGGTCCCGAGATGGACGTGGGCATCGCCGCTGGTCAGGGGCGAGCAGGGCGGCCCGTACCGCCAGCCAGCGGCTGTGGCATCGAGAGACTGGGTGCGTTCCTGCACACCTGACTCGGGTACCGCCCCTCCCGCCGCCCCATCCCCATCCCCATCCCGCGGCGCGCTGATCGCCGCCCCGCACCGTCCTGACCATGGACCTCGGTCCCACAACTGGCACAATGGACCGGGTGAAACCACTCGACCCGCGCCTGCTCCGCCACGCCCGATCAGCGCGGGTCCACATCATCGTCACAGCCACGCTCGGACTGCTCACGGCCTCCCTCGTCATCGCCCAGGCCCTCCTGATCTCCCACGCGGTCTCCCCCGTCGTCCTGGGCACCCAGGACCTCCACGGTGTCCTCCCGCTCATCGTCGCCCTCGCCGGCGTCGTCGTGGTGCGCGCCGGTGTGGTCGCCCTGCGCGAGTCCTTGGCCCACCGAGCCGCCGAGGGAGCGATCCGCGAGCTGCGCGCCGAGGTTCTCACCCGCGCTGAGCAGCTGGGCCCGCGTTGGCGCGCACGACACGGCGCCGATACGGCGACCCTGGTGACACGCGGCCTGGACGACCTGGTGCCCTACTTCGTGAAGTTCCTTCCCCAGCTGCTGCTCGTGGTCACAGTGACGCCCCTCGCCCTGGGCACCGTTCTGGTGCTCGACTTCTGGTCCGCGTTCATCGCGGC
>JBQEKJ010000093.1:4420-8001 GCA_052103835.1 Pauljensenia sp. | reverse complement strand
GGTGGACTTGCGGGTTGACACGTGCGTGGCATCGCCCGGCGAGGCCGCCGACATGCTCCTGGGAGCCATGGGGCATTGCACCCGAGTGCCTCGTTGAACCCAAGTACAACCTGGGGGACCAATGGGAGAAGTACATCTGACTGGCGAACTCGTCTGCAGCAGCGAGCGAGAGGCGGCGCTGGTGGAGGAGTACCTGCCCGCACACATCGCACTGACGCGCGCGGAGCTGGGATGTCTCTCCTTCGAAGTCACCCGGATCGGTGAGTCGATGATCTGGCGGGTCGAGGAGCGCTTCCACAGCGAGGCTGCGTTCAGGGTTCACCAGGAGCGCGTGACATCGAGCGAGTGGGGCAGGAAGACCGCGGGGATCACTCGCAAGTACGTGGTCGAGGGACCTTCTTCGTAGCGGCGCGAGGCCAGGTCCGTTGTGGTGGTGGAGCTGTTCTCCCACTTGACTTGGTCGCGGTCGACAGTTGTGCGGTCAGTCCCTCCAGTTCGCTTGGCGGATCCACGGTGGCGGCCCGGTGCACGTTCGTGGTCCGGCCGCTGAGAAGTCCATGCTTCGACAACTGGTCGGGGCCCGATGCTTGCGCGACTCGAGGTCCCCGAGCCACAGCCGTCGGGTTGCCTGGACGCGGGGTGTCGATCCATGCGCCGCGCCCTCGTCGAGGGCATTCCACCACCCCGGGCCCTGGCGGCGTGGCGTAGCCTGACCTCTGCCTGGACATGGCTGGAGGGGATGGGAGCGATGGGAACCGGGGATGCCCCCGACGGTGTGCGGCGGGCCGGGAAGGAGAACCGCGGCTCACCGGACGGGTTCGAGGATCCTCGCTCGGTGCTCGGACGCCTCTCGCGATCGACGTTCCGCTCCCGCTTCCACCTCACCGAGCACGACTGCGCCTACGCCCGGTCCAAGGGTCGCGAGACCATCGTGCGCCACGCGTACGACCTGCTGGGCGGTCGCATCGCCGCAGCCCATCCACGCAACGACGGACGCCAGACTCCGATGAGGGGCCATCCCGTGTTCGTCGCGCAGCACGCCACGGCCACCTGCTGCCGGGGATGCGTGGCGAAGTGGCACCGCATCCCCCAGGGGCGCGAACTCACCGCGGAGGAACTGGACCACCTGGTCGACGTGGTCATGGCCTGGATCGAGGCGGAGCTGTCCTCACCGCGTTGACCCGCGCCCGCACCGCGGACGGTCGAGGGCAGGTGTGGTCGCTGATCTGCTACGGTGTCCACGTGCATCTGAACCTGTGTTGTTGTCGCTGAACTGCTGACCGCCCCGCGCCTTTCGGCGTGTCGACGCGGTCCCTCGGCGCCACACAGTGCGACCACCCCTGACGAGCTGGTCGACGCATCTTCCACCCCGGTCCCGGTGCATCTTGATCCACGCATCCTCCGCGCCCCGCAGGTCCGAGCGCGACACGGGACCACCGCCTCCACCCATACCGGAGCCATGCCATGAGTACCCACACCCCGTCCGTCGCCACGACCACCGCCACCACCCTGCCCTCCACGGACCGCACCGAACCGGGTGCCCCCACGATGACCTACGCGGACTCGATCACCGACCTCATCGGTGACACCCCACTCGTGCGCCTCACCCGCGTCACCGAGGGGATCGGCGCGACAGTCCTGGCCAAGCTGGAGTACCTCAATCCGGGTGGCTCCTCCAAGGACCGCATCGCCCAGCGCATCATCGAGGCAGCCGAGTCTGCGGGCGACCTGCGCCCGGGTGGGATCATCGTGGAGCCGACGTCCGGCAACACCGGCGTCGGGCTGGCCCTGTTCGCCATCCAGCGCGGCTACCACATGGTCTTCGTGGCTCCCGACAAGGTCAGCTGCGAGAAGCGCGACGTGCTGCGTGCCCTCGGCGCAGAGGTGGTCGTCACCCCCACCGATGTCACCCCGGAGGACCCGGACTCCTACTACTCCGTGGCGGATCGGCTGGTGGAGGCCATCCCCGGCGCCTTCCGTCCCGACCAGTACTCCAATCCCAACGGCCCGGCCTCCCACCACGCGACCACGGGCCCCGAGATCTGGCGCGACACCGCCGGCCGGGTCACCCACTTCGTCGCAGGTGTCGGCACGGGTGGGACCATCTCGGGCACGGGCCGCTTCCTCAAGGAGGCCTCCGACGGTCGGGTGCGTGTCATCGGCGCGGACCCGGAGGGCTCGATCTACTCCGGTGGCCCCGTCCACGGTTACTTCGTGGAGGGTGTGGGGGAGGACTTCTGGCCGGGTGCCTTCGACCCCTCCGTCCCGGATGCGCTGGAGCGGGTCAGCGATGCGGAGTCCTTCGCGATGACCAGGCGACTGGCACGCGAGGAGGGCATCCTCGTGGGCGGATCCTCCGGCATGGCCACGGTCGCGGCACTGAGGGTGGCGCGTGACCTACCCGAGGACGCCGTGGTGGTGGTGCTCATGCCCGACTCCGGACGCGGATACATGGACAAGGTGTTCAACGACGAGTGGATGGTGGGGCACGGCTTTGCGGAGCCGCCCTCGTCCCCGCAGTGGGTCACCCCGCGGGCCAGCGAGGTCATCGAGCGCTACCGCATCGTGGGGGAGGGGGTGCCCGCCGCCGGCCAGGTGCCGAGTGTCCTGGGGCAGGACATCGACGAGGGCACCGCCCACGAGGGCGGGACCACCGACCTTGCCCGGACGGAGGGTCCGGCGTCGGCGCCGATCTCGGGGCGCACTCCCACCGCTGACCCCGCGGGCATCTCCAGCGCCGCGGACGGACCGACACCCACGGGTGACGCCTTCGCGACCCGCGCCATCCACGCCGGACAGGAGCCCGATGCCGCCACGGGCGCCGTGGTGACACCCCTCTACCTCACCTCGACCTTCGCCCAGGACGGTGTGGGAGGTCTGCGCCGCGGCTATGAGTACTCCCGTTCCGGCAACCCGACCCGCGACGCACTCCAGGAGGCCCTCGCCTCCCTGGAGGGTGGGACGCGCGCCTTCTCCTTCGCCAGCGGCCTGGCTGCTGAGGACACCCTGCTGCGCACGATCACCCGCCCCGGTGACCACGTGCTGCTCGGCAATGACGCCTACGGAGGTACCCACCGCCTCATCAACTCCGTCCTCGGGGCGTGGGGCGTCACCAACTCCGCGGTCGACACGACCGACCCGGTCGCCCTGGAGGCTGCCATCACCCGCGACCAGCCGAAGGTCGTGTGGGTCGAGACGCCCTCGAACCCTCTGCTGGGCATCACGGACATCCGGGCCGCCGCCGAGCTGGCACATCGACACGGCGCGCTCCTGGTCGTCGACAACACCTTCGCCACCCCGTGGCTGCAGAACCCGCTGGCCCTGGGCGCCGACGTCGTCGTGCACTCCACGACGAAGTACATCGGCGGACACTCCGATGTCGTGGGCGGTGCCGTCATCGTCGGTGACGACCGCTTCACCGAGCAGCTCGGCTGGCTGCAGAACGCTGCCGGCGCCGTCTCCTCACCCTTCGACGCGTGGCTGACGCTGCGTGGGCTGAAGACCCTGGCCGTGCGGGTGGAGCGGCATTCGGCCAATGCCGCCGCGCTCGCGGAGGCCCTCGCCGGTGACGAGCGCATCGC
>JBQEKJ010000093.1:0-4410 GCA_052103835.1 Pauljensenia sp. | reverse complement strand
CCGGGCCTGTCCACCCACCCCGGTCACGCAGTGGCAGAACGTCAGATGCGCGCCTTCGGGGGCATGGTCTCGGTGCGGCTGCGCGGCGGCGAGGGGAGCGGTGGCCGGACCGGTGCCGAGGCCGCGCGGGCCTTCGCCGCCTCGACACGCCTGTTCACCCTGGCCGAGTCGCTGGGAGGAGTGGAGTCACTCATCGAGGTGCCCGCCGCCATGACGCACTCCTCGGTGAAGGGCACCAGCCTGGAGGTCCCCGAGGACCTCGTGCGCCTCTCGGTGGGGATTGAGGACGTGGGTGACCTGGTGCGTGACGTGCGCCAGGCGCTGGACACGCTGTCGGTGCCGACGGGAGTCGGCGCGCGGGATTGAGAGGTGCCCGGGCGACTGGGGACACCGGGCGACGAGGGCGACTCCGCTCGACCGGGTCGGGACCCCATCGGAGTCCGGCCTGACCTAGCCCTGGACGGACCCGGTGGTGTGTCCTGCCCGTCCCCGCGGGCCGCGGTCGGCTCGCCCTGGCACCTCAGTCCTTCGGGCGGCTCGCCCTCGCGGATTCGACGCGCACCAGCGCCGCCATTCCGCCGTCCCCGAAGCTCGCCTCGGGCACGTCCAGGTCCGGCTGTCGAACGGCCAGCGCCTCCCAGGCCTGCAGGTGCCCGCTCGAGATCGCGTCCAGGGCGACGACGGCCTCGCGGAGGTGACGGTGGTAGAGGTCGTGGTGGCGCTCGACCAACGTGGACACCAACTCGCTGCGCCCACCCATGCTGGTGACATTCGCCGAGTCTGCGCTCGTGCGGTACTCGATGAGTGCTTCGGGGACGATGGATATGTGGCCGCCCTCGTCGAGGACGGAGAGGAAGAAGTCCCAGTCCTCGAACCCCCGGCGCATGCCCTCCTCGTAGCCACCCGCGCGGACCCAGGCGCTGCGCTGCAGCAGTACGGTGGCAGGACAGGCGTTGCGGGCCAGGAAGTCCACGGCGGCGCCACCGGGCGGGCGCACGAGGGCGTGGGCGAGGCCGAACATGCGCATCCAGCTGGAGGCGCCCACGGCATCCGGGTCCTCGTCGAGGAGGGCGGAGGTCCGCTCCAGGAAGGTCGGGACGATCCTGTCGTCCCCGTCCAGGACCAGCACCCGGTCACAATGACAGTGCCCGATGCCGCGGTTGCGCGCTGCGGAGACCCCGGTGTTCGCCTGGTGGAGCACTTCGACGTCGGGTGAGGTTGACAGGTGGGCCAGGACCTGCACGGAGTCGGGATCACGGGACCCGTCGTCCACCACGACGATCTGGTCGGGTTGCCGGGTCTGGGCGCGAGCTGAGTTGACGGCCTCCTCGACCATGCCTGCCTGGTCGAAGGCCGTGATGACGACTCCGATTGTGGGCATGGGACGAGCCTATGTGCTCGTTGTTCACACTGACGGAGTGGGCGCGCGGGGGGTGGGTGTGCGGCGACGGAGTTGTCGGGTTCAGCGCACGGGGTTCAGTTCGCGGGCGCGAGGTGTGAGAGGTCGACGTCGAGGACCTCGCGCTCTCCGTCGACCTCGGCCACGACCAGCAGGGAGTCGGGGAGACTGCCCGCGCGGTGGACCCGGACGGTGTGGGTGGCGGAGGAACGCCACGGCAGCCAGTGCTCCGTGCACAGCAGGTCGCGGTCGAAGGGATCGCCATTGCGGTCGGCGTCCATCGAGGTCTCGAAGCCGCCGAAGCCGAAGGAGTCGGGCGACTCGCGTGCGAGGAAGCTGAGGAAGCGGACCCGCACCGGGCGCAGCCCCGTGTTGCGCAGGCGGACAGGGATGTCGACGTCGCCACCTCCCAGCCACCGCTGATCGGTGGCCACTGCCCTCACTGCCATGGGTGCTCCTCCCGGGGTCGGTCCAACTGTGGGCGATGGGTGGGGTCGCGCGCAAGGTGGCGGCTGAGCGGCCTGGACATCCGCAGCTACCCCTCGTCCCGGTCCGCTGGGGGAGAGGACACGAGGCCGTCCAGCTTGCGTTCGAGACGCTCGATGTCGACCTGCAGCTGCGCGACCTGGCGCCGACTGGCGGCCTGTTCCTCCGCGGTCTCATCGGCGACCGTGCTGACGATCCAGGAGGCGAGGGTCGCTGTCACGATGCCGATGACGGTGATACCGCCGATCATGAGGACCACCGCGACCATTCTCCCCGTGGTGGTGACAGGGCTGAGGTCGCCGTACCCGACAGTGGTGATGGTGACGAATGCCCACCACAGTGCCTGTGGGAACGTGGTGATGACGGATTCTGCGGCTCCGCGCTCGGCATCGAGAACGGCCAGTGCACCGACGTAGACGATGAGTCCCGCGGAGACGGCGGTGTAGAGGGCGATCCGGCCCCTGAGTGCGACACCTGTGGTGCGCTGGAGGACTCCGACCAGGGCAACGAGTCTGAGGAGCCTGAGAGGTCGCAGCAACGGAAGCGCGACGACTGCCAGATCCAGGAGGTGATGGGTGAGGAAGCGCAGCCAGTCCTGGGAGAGGACCAGCCTGATGAGGTAGTCGCCGGCGAAGAACGCCCAGGTCACGTTGATGACGAGTTCGGCGACCCTGCGACCGGGCCCCTGGAGGTTGGCGATGACCTCCCAGGAGTACGCCACCAGGAATGCGACGGCGGCAAGGGTCAGGGGCCACTCGGTCACCGCCAGACGTTGCTGCCGTACCGGAGTCTTCGACGGGTCCACAACGGGAAGGGTACCCGTGCCACGGGAGGAGGAACCGGCGGCCACCGTCGGGCTCGCAGGTACCGAGATTCGTGAAGTCCCATTTCGGGCGGGTCCGCCGCAGGCGGAGCTGGTGGGGCGAGGGGAACACCGGTGCCCCAACTGGGACTTGAACCCAGGACCGACGGATTATGAGTCCGCTGCTCTGACCGACTGAGCTATTGGGGCGAACCAATGCTAACGGGTGTGAGGATCGGGCAATGTCACCACGCCGCCATCCTCGGCGCCCCGTGTGGCGTCTGCCTCTCCGATCCGGACGGCACGTGTCCCGCTGTCTCGCGGGGGCGTGCCTCGGGGGTTCGTGGGGGCGTGCCTCGACCTTCGGGTGGGGCGTGCGTCGGCGGTTCACGGGGGCGTGCTTCGAGCATCTGGGGAGGCGTGCCTCGGCGGGAGGCGGAGTCGGCCACCACTACGCTGGTCACCATGGCTGCACGCACCGTTCCCGACACCCTGACCCACTTCCTCCCGCGCAGCGACCGCCGCGCCGCCGCCGAGGAGCTGACGGACGCCCGTTGGCTGGTCGCCGGCAAGTACGCCGTGATCCTGGTGGGGGAGGGCGGGGTGGAGGACTCGGGCATGTGGTACGAGGTCCAGAGCGCGCGATGGGACTCGGCGACACGGGACCTGGCGGTCGTCTGGGTCGACCCCGCACGCCCGCCATTGGTCGTGAGGACCGTCTCCACCGACCCCGCCACCTTCATGACGGATGTCTCCGAGAAGGTCAACCACTCACTGGTGGTCCAGAAGGCGGCGCTCACCTCCGGCGGCACCACGGTGGTCGCCGCGGTCAGGCGGCGCGACGATGGCCACCTCTTCTCCACATTGGTCGCCGACGGTCCACTGGACGAGGGCGGCCGACAGCTGGCCGACGCGCTGGAGCGTGAGGTGCGCGACGGTGTCGGCCTCGACTGACACATGGGTGATGGGGGGCAACGCGGGGTGCTCCTGGGTCCCGATCGGTTCCGTGGTGGCTCGGGGTGGGACAGGGGGCGGCCCGCCGTGTGCGGAATGGTGGGGTCCGGTGCCCACGTGGTCCCGAGGGGTGTGCTGCTGCCCATATCTGACCTGCTGACGGGCCATTGTGAGTCGACTGCCACGTCCCCCTGATTTGCCGGGTGTGCCCATGGCTCGCTAACATCGTCCACGCACGACAATCCGGCGTAGCTCAACGGCAGAGCATCCGACTGTTAATCGGACGGTTACTGGTTCGAATCCAGTCGCCGGAGCCATCGGCCCCCGACCCATCAGGGTCGGGGGCCTTTGTCGTTGTGCCCGACGCCAGCCAATCACGGTCGACACCGCACGCCAGGGCGTGAGGGCGATCGTTGCGCGCGGAGGCTCCGGATGCTGCATCCGTGGTGGACCCTGGCCTAGAGGGCGCTCCTATCCGAGTTCACCGGCATAGCTGTCGTTGAGTTGGAAGGTGGGTGCTGGCTGGAAGCAGAAAGAGGCCGTTCCGCCTGAGCCGGGCATCAAGGACATGCCGGGAGAGACGTTGAGGAGTGTGAAGGTACCGACCCCTTCGGCGGCAATGGACTCGCCAACGTTCAGGTCATTCTCCGGAAGGTGGTCGCCGATCAGACTGGCCTTCATGATTCCGCCGACGATTCGGACACCGCTGACACTGTAGGCCACGTCGTTGTCTGCCCCTGGCCAGAACAGGGTCCCTTCCTTGATGCCG
>JBQEKJ010000092.1:4089-8015 GCA_052103835.1 Pauljensenia sp. | reverse complement strand
CACCAGTACCGAACCCCCGGGCATCCGGGCCCGGAGTTCCCCGGGGACCCGCCCGGACCCGAACACTCGCGACCAATCCTGCAGGACCCTGACACCCGCACGAACCGGAAGGACCACCCGATGAGCACCTATCCCGAGAACCTGCGCTACACCGCCGAGCACGAGTGGGTGGACGACGCCTCCCCCGCCCGCATCGGCATCACGCAGGCTGCCGTCGACGAGCTCAAGGACATCGTCTTCGTCGACCTCCCCCAGCCCGGCACCGCCGTGACCGCGGGTCAGGCCTGCGGCGAGGTCGAGTCCGTGAAGTCCGTCGCGGAGCTCTTCTCCCCCGTCACCGGCACGGTGGCCGAGGTCAACGAGGAGGTCGTCGACTCTCCGGAGCTCATCAACGAGGATCCGTACGCCGCCTGGCTGTTCACCGTGGAGGTTGCCGGGGACGCCCTGCCGGGCGACCTGCTCGATGCTTCCGCCTACGCCGAGGTGGTCGACGCCTCACTCGCCTGAGACGGGACCCGGAACCGGAACCGGGACAGCGGTCTCAGTCGATACTGCGGCGCACCAGGTCCCGGGCAGGCCGACCGATCAACGCGGCCACCCCCAACGCGACCAGGAGGACGCCGATCGCCAGTGACGCCTGGACGCCCCACAACGGCACAGTGTCAAGCCATGCCCCGTCCAGACCGACCCGACGGTTCCACGCCACCTGGTAGGAGCCCAGCCCGATTCCCACCAGCGTGCCCAGCGGCAGACCCATCACCATCACGACGGCGGCCTGCGTCACCGTGAACCTCCTGATGAACCCGGGAGTCGCACCGACGGCTTCCATCGTGACGACGTCGCGTCTGCCCTGGGTGCGCGCCAACATGAGGGAGACGGCCGTCGCCACCAGGGCAACGAGTCCGAGCAGAGCAGTGGGGAGCAGTGCCGGGTTCGTACCCCAGGCGTGCGGGAACTGGGTCGTACCCACCCAGACGAGGCTGGTGCGGGCCTCGATGAGATCCTTCGCCCGTGACACCTGGGAGGCGCTGAGACCGGGGTCAGTCACCACATACTCCCCGACGTATTCCATATCCACCACGCCGAGGCTGCGTGCCGTTGTCGGTGACACCGTGGTGGTGGGAGCGAAACCGCGCAGGAACGCGCCCGGCAGTTCCACCGTGCGTTCGGCGTTGTCCAGATCAGGTATCACGCTGCGTGCCAGTGCCACGCGGACCCGACCGTCCGCTCCCAACTTGGCAGCGTTGTTGACCACGACACCTCCCTCGTCGAGCACCCGCGCCGCTTCCTCTGCCCCCCGCAGACCGGATGCCCGCAGGGTATCTCCGGTCATCACGTAGGTGTCGGACCCGCCCCACCACGGGACGCTGAGCCCGGGCTGATACGCCTGCATCCAACCGGCGCACCGCAGGGGCGCCCCGACCTCAACGGACGAGGCCGTGTCCGGGTACTCATCGGCGGGACAGGAGACTCCGTCGGGGAGGACCGCCGCGAGATTGAGTGCGCCCTGCGAGGACGACACCGCGCGGATGGGCTCAGTGCCGACGACGTGGAACTTCCCGTCCAGAGCACTGACCCCGTCCATCAGGACCTGACGGTCGAACTCCGCGTCGACGGGGACCTGGGCTCCCAGGACCAGATGCGTCGCGTCGACCACCTCCCCGACCGCGTCACGGGCGTTTGCCGTGAGGGAACCGACCATGGTCGCGGCGTAGGAGGCAGCGGCCACGGCAACGAGGACGGCGGTGGCGGCGGGGACGAAACGGGACCGGTGGTCGGAGGCATCCCGCAACGCGAGACGAGGGGCCACGGGCAGGCGGTGGGCGACGCGGGCACCGAGTCCCGTGAGCAGGCGCACCACCAGAACACATCCGAGCAGAGCCAAGCAGAACGCCGCGACCATGAGCGTCAGGGAGACCAACGCCGAGGACGACACCGTTCCGGGTGGATCCGGCAGCGTCGCACCACTGCCCCTGGCGGCGCCACCACTCATCCCTCCCGTTGTCGAGACGGGAAGCGTCAAACTGAGCACCGCAAGCAGCACTGCGGCGATCAGTGCACCAACTCCCAGCATCCCCGTGAAGAAGCCGCGGGACCCGGACAGGGAGGCGCGATGAACGCCGCCGATCTGCGCGGAACCCTCGTCGCCTCCACTTCTCCCTCCCCGGAAGGGTTCACCTCCCGTCCTCGTCGGCCGGTCCTTGAGTGCGTCGACCGGTCGCAGACGTGACGCGGTGCGCGCCGGAACCGCGGTGGCACACAGACCCAGGGCGATCGCGAGGAGCACGGCGGCGGGAACGATCCACCAGGGGAACGCCCCGATCACGTCCTTCCCGGGAGAACGCACCAGGGCATGGAAGACCACACCGAGGACCCCGAGCACACCGCCCACCACTCCGCCGACCAGCCCGATGACGAGCCCCTGGGCGGAGATGATGCGCCTCAGATCCGCCGGGGTTCCCCCTGTCGCGGCGACCAGACCGAGGGTGCGCCGCGACTGGTCAGCCGAGACCGCGAAGGCCGGTGTGACGAGGAAGAGCATGAGCCCCACCCCGAGCACACCCACCATCAGCACGGTGACCACGCGAAGCATCGCGGCTCCGGGGTCGATCGGGACCGGGTAGAGCTGGTCCGTCTCCGGGTATCCGTCGCCCAGGACGTGGCGGGAGACGACGAAGGCCTGCAACGAGTTCGTGACCCGGGCCTGGTCCCAGGTCACCGGTTCGCTCCCGACCACCAGCCAGTGTCCGTCGATCCCGGCGGGATCCGCCTCGACCTGCCGGGAGATCCAGCCCTCGGGTGCCCATGCCTGCAGCTCACCGTCATCGACGACACCACTGACGCGGTAGGCGCGTCGGGAGTCCTGCACCACCTCCCCGACACGCCCGTCGGAACTGAACCACCCATTGAACGGCGGAGCGACCATTGTCAACACCTCGCCCACGCCGACTCCCAGCCTCTCGGCGAGTGCTGAGGAGATGGCGACTTCGGCACTGGACGCGGGGGCACTCCCCTGGGTGAGTGGGGGGAGCAGCAGCGCGAGCGCCCCGTCCCCCGCCTCCTGCAGGGAGGTCCTCGCGATCCCGCTTGCCCCCGACTGCGCTGTTCCGGCGGTCGGGACGGCGGCAGTGCCTGCTGCGGTCGCGGACTCCTCTCCCGGTGCGAGGCCGAGATCGGTGGTGACCAGCAGTTCCGGGGAGTTCCAGTACTGGAGGAGCCTGTCCCCGCTCGGCAACGCTGCGGCGAGCTCGCCCTTGCCGGCGGGCACCTGCTCCGTGTCATCCACCCACGGACCCGGGGAACCCTCGGGCAGCTGTTGGAAAGGTTCACCCGTACGGGTCACCGCCGTCGCCGTGACCACGGCCTGGGCGCCGTCGGGAACCGTGGCGAGAGCGGCTCTGCGCGAGGGTGGCGCGGAGACGGTCGTGAGGGCTCCCAGGATCACCACCACGACAGGGATCACGACCAGCAGCGTCGAGAGCAGCGTTCGTCCCCGATGACGCGCCGCGTCACGCGCTGCCAACAGCAGCGCAGGACGCCGACGGTTCCAGCTGGCGACCACTCCCCGACCGCTTCTCACCTCGGCCCCTCGTCTGCCCCGGCGTCGAGCAGTGCAGTGGGATCTGACGGGCCCGTCTGGTCGACGATCCGACCGTCTCGGAGGAACACCGTCCGGTCCGCCCAGGCGGCGAACCTCGGTTCGTGGGTGACCATGAGCACGGCGGCACCCTCGTCGGCGCGGTCGCGCAACACCCGCAGGATGTCCGTTCCCGTCACGGAGTCGAGCGCCCCCGTGGGTTCGTCGGCCAGCAGCAGACGTCGCTGACCGACGAGTGCCCGGGCGATGGCCACCCGCTGTGCCTGACCTCCTGACATGTCCTCGGGGCGCCGGTCCGCGAGTTCCTCCACCCCGACCTCGATGAGCA
>JBQEKJ010000092.1:0-3989 GCA_052103835.1 Pauljensenia sp. | reverse complement strand
GACATGTCCTCGGGGCGCCGGTCCGCGAGTTCCTCCACCCCGACCTCGATGAGCACCTCGAGTGCGACAGATCGGGCCCTGCGTGCGGACCACCCGTCCAGTTCCAGGGGAAAGGCCACGTTCTCGGAGGCGGTGAGAGCTGGGAGCAGGTTGAAGTCCTGGAAGACGTATCCCAGCGACCTGCGACGCAGCACGGCGCGCTCGGCCACCGAGAGCCCCACGATGTCCGATCCCTCGACGAGGACCTGCCCCGCTGTGGGCAGGTCCAGTCCACCAGCGAGGTTGAGCAGGGTCGACTTGCCCGATCCCGAGGCGCCCATGACTGCGACGAACTCCCCGGCTCCCATCGTCAGGTCGACATCCACCAGGGCCCGGACGGACAGGGGTCCCTCGCCGTGGACGCGCGAGGCCCCACGCATCTCCAGGATCGGGGACGAGGGCGCCGCCGGAGCGTCGGGCACCGCGGTGGGGACAGGAGTGACGGCGCTCATCGACGGGGCCCCTCGAACGGTCCTGTGGACTGCTCCGCGACGGAGGTCGCTCGTCGTAGTCCCCCATCCGATCCGTCCACTGCCGTGCAGGGCTCCCCATGCTCCTGGTGACGCACGGGTCGCACGAGGTCGCCCCCGCTTTGCGGCTCCCACTGAGCCGAAGCGCGTCCCGCGCGGACGAGGGTTCCCTCCACGCTGTCGAGCCAGCGCAGCTCAGCTTCCGTGGCGAAGATGTGGTGGTCCAGCACGAGGAGTGCGTTGATGTCCTGCGCGGGCACGGTGTGGCGGGCACGGGTCACGTCGTGGAGGTCCTGCTGCAGGGCCGAGCGCTGGCGCTGGACCAGGCCGACGACGTCCACACCGGGCACCACCACTGCCAGGGTCAGTTTGATCACCAGCTCGTCGCGGGGCGCCTGCTCACGTGGCACCGGACTGTCCCACCACTGCGCAACAGCACCGGTGCCCACCGTGGTCAGGCGCCAAGGTGCCGGACCGGATGGATGCCCGGGGATCCCGACACCTGGAGCCGCGTGCTCGACCAGACCATCACGCTCCAGGCGTTGGAGGGTGGTGGAGACCTGTCCGATGTTCAATGGCCAGCTCTGGCCCACGGTCGCGTCGAAGTCTTTCTTCAGGTCGTAGGCCGTCGACGGACCTCGCGAGAGGAGTGCCAGGAGGGCGAGCTTCACGGACATCTTCCGCTCCGATCACGGGAGACACGGGGATGCGGTTACCCAGTAACCATAGCTCCTCCGTGTCTGTCGACAGGCAGGATCCGCCCACCACCCCGTCCCATCCGATGACGGATGTCATGGGCACCGCCCCCACGCACGGCACTGTTGCCGAATAGACCTCGCGATCAGGATGGATGCCATGGACACCACAACCCCGCCCCAGACCCAGACCCAGAAAGCGGACGCCGCCGCCCGCCAGTCGACGCGCCCGGACTCCTACGCCCCCACCCCGTCCCCCTCCACCGCCGCAGCGGCATCCACAGGAGACACCATCTCCGACGCGACCTCGCCGACAGTCGCCACCCCCACAACCGCCACCCCCGCCCTGGAGGTGCACGACGTCCACAAGAGCTTCGGCACCACCCACGCCGTGGACGGCATCACTCTGTCCATCCGCCCCGGCGAGGTCGTGGCCCTCCTGGGTCGCAACGGCGCCGGCAAGACCACCCTCATCGACATGGTGCTGGACCTCCAGGAGCCCGACTCCGGCACCACGACCCTGTTCGGGATGTCCCCGCGCGCAGCCATCCGCCGCTCCCTGGTGGGCGTCGTCCACCAGACGGGCGCGCTCCTGCCCAACTTCACCGTCGAGCAGACCCTGCGCGTCTTCGCCGGCACCCACTCCCACCCCCTGCCCGTCGACCAGGTCCTGGAGGAGACCGACCTCGTCAGCCTCGCCCGCCGCCCGGTGGTCAAACTCTCCGGCGGCGAGCAGCAGCGCGTCCGCCTGGCGCTGGCACTGCTGCCCGACCCACTGCTGCTGATCCTCGACGAGCCCACCGCCGGCATGGACGCCCTGGCCCGGCGCGACTTCTGGAGGCTCATGGCCGCCCAGGCCGAGGCAGGCCGCACCATCGTCTTCGCCACCCACTACCTGACCGAGGCCCAGGACTTCGCCCACCGCACCGTCATCGTCAAGGACGGCCGCGTCATCACCGACGCCCCCACCGAGGAGGTCCGCCACCTCGACTCCTCGCGCTCGCTGCGCATCCGCATTGACGAGGGCGACCGCGCCTCCCTCGAGCCCCGACTGCGGGCCCTGCCCGGTGCCGATGAGTGGCTCATCGAGTGGCCCCAGGGTGAGGTGACGATCCACGGCTCCGGCCTGGACGACGCGGCCCGGCTGCTGCTGGACCAGCCCGGCGCCCACGACCTGGAGATCGTCGCCTCGAGTCTGGAGGACGTCTTCACGGCGCTCACGGCCTGAGGACCCGCCCTCGTCCGCCACCAGCCCTCCGGGTGACCGGCCCCGCCCTCGTCGACCGTCGGCCATCGGCGCCGACCGCCCGGCGCACCTGCGGGACGCCCACCGCTCCTGCAACGCTGCACACCGGCCAGCCGCCCGGCCAGGCACCTGCGCCACCACCCCCGCCTCTTCGTATGAAGGAGACCGCCATGACCACCGCACTTCCCCCCACCACCCTCCCGGCCACCGCACGCCGGGCCCCACAACCCCAGGACATCGCCAGCGTCGTCGGGCAGCGTCGGCCCGCCACCCCGTGGCACGGCTTCTGGCGCCTGTCCGGGTACACGTTCTGGAAGGAGCTCACCAACCCCTTCTCACTCGCCTTCGCGATCGCCCTGCCGATCTTCATGTACCTGATGTTCGGCGCGGGGCAGGACTACTCCGACCTCCTCGTCGCCCACGGCAACATCGCCGCCACCGTCCTGGTGAACATGGCGATCTACGGGGCCATCATGACGACCTCCTCCATGGGGGCCAATGTCTCCCTGGAGCGGACCTCGGGGGTGACGCGACTCTTCGCGCTCACGCCACTGAGCCCCGCGGCGAGCATCGTCTCCCGCGTCGTGGCCTCCATGGGGATCTCGGCGGCGGTGATCGCGGTGGCCTACGCCGTGGGCTTCATGACCGGGGCGAGCATGGAGTGGCAGGCGTGGCTGCTCTCCGCCGTGTTGATCGTCGCCCTGTCGATCCTGCCCGCGTCCCTGGGGCTGGCCGCCGGGTTCGCGGTCCGCACAGACGGGGCCTTCGCAGCCACCTCGATCTTCACGGTGATCGGCGCCTTCGGGTCCGGGATGTTCATCCCGCTGGACTCCATGGGCGAGTTCTTCCGGACGATCGCACCCTGGACGCCCTTCTCCGGCATCGTCAACCTGGTCCAGATGCCCCTGATCGGCGTCGACTCCTTCTCCTGGGGCTGGGTCGCCAACTATGTGGGCTGGACCCTGCTCTTCGCGACCGTCGCCGTGGTCGCCCAGCGTCGCGACACGGGGCGCTGAGCGCAGTGGGTACGAGGGCGCGCCGCTCCGCAGCAACGTCGGGATCCGCAAGCACGAGGGCGGGCGCCGCGGGCACCGCGGTGCCGGGTTCCGCGGCCACGACGCCGGGCACGGGCGGCCTGGGGCAGACTGGGGGCGTGGACACCGCACACGGCGCAACATCCCCGCAGCCCGGCACGGTCCCCCCGGCCCAGGACGCCCAGCCTGCGCGCCCGGCCCGACCCGGCCAGCCAGCACGCTCGACCCGACCTGCCCAGCCCGCCCAGCCAGCACGCCCGACCGGCCCGGCCCGCCCTCGCCAGCGGCGTCTCCTGGGACTCGACCCGGACTCCAACCTCATCTCCCTGCTGTGGGCCGTGCCCTTCATGGCTTTCCTGGGTTACCCCATCGCGGCAGCGATCGAGCTGGGGGTGACCACGAGCCTGGGCGCACCACTTCTCTGCGTCACCCTTGCCTTCGCGGTCGTCTACGTCCTCACCTGGGTCCTCAACCCGCCCGCCCCGCGCTCAGGCTCCCTGAGCCT
>JBQEKJ010000091.1:0-8107 GCA_052103835.1 Pauljensenia sp. | reverse complement strand
CAACGCGCGCAGGAAGTCCACGCGACGGAAGTCGGGCCAGTAGGCCTCGCAGAAGTAGAACTCGGTGTGCACCGACTGCCAGATCATGAAGCCCGAGAGCCTTTGCTCCCCCGAGGTGCGGATCACCAGGTCGGGATCGGGCTGTCCCTTGGTGTAGAGGTGGTCGGTGATGTCGGCGTCCGTGAGCGTCTGCGCGACCTCGTCCAGCGTGCGGCCCTGCGCCGAGGCCTCGCGCAGCAGGGAACGCACGGCGTCGGCGATCTCGTGCCGTCCGCCGTAGCCCACGGCGATGTTGACGACCACGCCCTCCACCTCGGCCGTGTCCTGTTCGGCCCGGCGCAGGTCCTCGGTGACGTCCTCGGGCAGCAGCGTGAGGTCCCCGACGATGCGCAGGTGCCACCGTCCCTCATCGGCCAGCGACTGCACTGCGGTGACGATGATGGCGAAGAGCTCTTCCAGCTCCTCGTCGTCGCGGTCCAGGTTGTCGGTGGAGAGCATCCACAGGGTGACGATCTCGACCCCGACCTCCTCGGCCCACCCGAGGAACTCGGCGATCTTGCCTGCACCTGCGCGGTGGCCGTGGGATGCCGTCGTGCCGATGGAACGCGCCCACCGCCTGTTGCCGTCCAGGATCACACCCACGTGCCGGGGGATGGCCCCGGCGGGCAGCTCGGAACGCACACGCCTCTCGTACAGGTCGTAGAGGAGGTTCCAGTGAGCCATCCAAGTCCTCCCCATTGCGCCTCTGGTCGGCCACCGGACCCCGACAGGGGTGCGCAGTGCCTCAGGCCCCAGATTAGTCGCCCTCGCGGATCCGCGTGCCCGACACGGCACGAGGGCGGCCACGAGTCGGCCGCTCGTACGGGCACAGCACGGGCACGGGAGCGGTCCGACCGCTGCCCGGATCGTCCACCCGGACATACTGGCAGCAACTCAGCGTGACCTTGACACCGGAATACGCAGGAGTAACCTACGGTATCGTAAGGATCAGTTCGCACCAGGAGGTCACCCATGAGGATCGCGTCCCTGAAGCCCACGAGCTGGGTCCCCGACCAGGTTGTGGCCATCAAGCCGCGCCTGCGCGGATGGCTCCATCTCGTGGCCGCCCCACTGTCGTTGGCCGCCTCCATCGTGCTGCTGGTCCTGGCCCCGACGGAGGCCACCAAATGGGCGTCCGCGGTCTACATGGCCTCCTCCCTGGTGCTCTTCGGGGTCTCGGCGGTCTACCACCGCTTCTACTGGGCGCCGCAGTGGGAGCACATGTGGCGCCGCTTCGACCATTGCAACATCTTCCTGCTCATCGCCGGCACCTACACGCCTCTGGCCGTGTCCCTGTTGGGAGAACCCGACCAGCGCAACCTGCTGCTCATCATCTGGTCAGGCGCCTTCGCGGGAATCCTGCTCAACATCTTCTGGCCCACGGCACCCCGGTGGCTCTCGACCCTGGTCTACGTCGTTCTGGGATGGGTGGCCGTCTGGTTCCTGCCCGAACTGTGGGCAGCCGGCGGACCCGCTGTGGTGTGGCTCGTGGTCGCGGGTGGCGTGCTCTACACGGCCGGTGCCGTCGTCTACGCACGCAAGAAGCCCGACCCCTCGCCCACCTGGTTCGGGTTCCACGAGATCTTCCACCTCTGCACCGTGCTCGCCTGGGCCTGCCATTGCGTGGCTGTCTTCCTGGCAGTCCTCGGCTGAAGTCCACAGGGAGACACCACACCACGACGGCTCCACCCGGGCATGCATCCGCCATGGGAGCGACTCGGGAAACCTCCGGCCGTTCGTGCGCAGACTTGGTAGACTGGCCCGACATCATCACGCCGGCACCGCCTCGGTGCCGGTCACTTTTTTGGAGGTACACATGGCGGATACCAAGTGGCTGACCCAGGCGCAGCACGACGCGCTCTCGGCCGAGCTGGAGGAACGCACCACGAAGCGCCGCCCCGAGATCGCGCACCTCATCGACGCTGCGCGCCAGGAGGGCGACCTGCGCGAGAACGGCGGGTACCACGCCGCTCGCAATGAGCAGTCGATGAACGAGACCCGCATCCTCGCCCTGGAGGAACTGCTCAAGACCTCCGAGGTCGGTGAGACCCCCGCCAATGACGGCGTGGTCGAGCCCGGCATGGTCGTCACTGCTCTCGTGGCCGGCAGGGAGCAGAAGTTCCTGCTCGGATCCCGCGACGCCGGGGGCGATCTGGAAGTGCAGGTCTTCTCCACCGGCGCCCCGCTGGGCGCCGCCGTCAACGGCGCGAAGATCGGTGACACGATCAGCTACGTCGCTCCCAACGGGCGCACGATCGAGGTCGAGATCCTCGACTGCGTGCCCTACGGGATCTGAGGGTCGAGACCTCCTGACCTGCGGAGACTCTGCGGAGCACCGGAAGTCCGTACCCGGCGGTTGTTGAGGGGTGGTGCCACATGGCACCACCCCTCACCTGTGCACCTGTCACGGCTGCAGGTCCCAGGGCGGGCCCGGTCCCCGACGGGGTGCCGGGCATCCGTCTGCCTCGGGTACGGGCCCCGTCCTACGCCGCGCCCGCCCTCGGCGGGCCTGGTCAGCCCTCCTCGCCCGTCGTCTCCGGGTGCAGGTCCTCCGTGTGCGTGGGCTCCACCTCCGGTGTACCCAGTACAGGTTCCGGACGACCCCGTTCAGCGTCGGTGCCCGTCGACGTCGGCTGTGCCCCCCGCACGGCTGAGGGACCGCCCTCGTCGTTGCGCCCCTGTTTCTCCGGGGCGGTGGCGGTCGTGTAGGAGGCGGCGACCATCGAGTCGAGCATCCCCGGTGGTCCACCGGGGCGGTCGGCCTTGGTGGCGAGTTCCGGGATCCCGTCGTACCCGTGTAGGTAGAGGAAGGTGGCATTGAGGAAGGCGGCGATCGGCACACCGAAGACCGCGCCGACGATGCCCGCCACCGAGCCGGCCCCGGCGACCACCAACAGGACGGCGACCGGGTGCAGGGAGACAGCGTTGGACATGAGCCACGGCTGGAGGACATTGCCCTCCAGCTGCTGCACGGCCAGGATGATGACCAGCATGATGATGCCCTTCGTCGGCCCCTGGTCCACCAGTGCCACGAGGACGGCAACCGAACCTGACACGAAGGCTCCGACGATCGGGATGAAGGAGCCGAAGAACACCAGGATCGTGATCGGGAGTGCCATGGGCACTCCGAGGGCGAAGGCGCCCAGGCCGATGCCCGCCGCGTCGATGGCAGCCACCTTGATCTGGGTGCGCACGTAGCCGCCCAGCGTCACCCAGCCGCGGATCGCAGACTCATGGGCGGGGCCGCGAGCCGGTGCGGGCATCAGTCGCACCACCCACAGCCAGATGCGCCGCCCTTCCTTGAGGAAGAAGAAGAGGCAGAAGAGCATGATCAGCGAGCCGGTGACGATCGAGATGAGCGAGGACGTCACGCTGAGGGCACCGGACGCCAGCACCGAGGAGTTCGACTGGAGAAACTTGGTGATCTCGTCCTGAAGGCTGTCCAGCGCCTGGTCGACGGCAGAGGTGTCCAGGGCCAATGGGCCCGTCTTCAGCCAGTCGAACGCCTTCTCCAGGCCGTCGGTCGCCTTGGTCAGCAGGTCGGGGAACTGGCGGAACAATGAAGCTGCGGCCTGGGAGACCAGCGCCACCACGACCGCCAAGGCGATGAGCAGACCGACGGCGGCGGCAGCCGTGCGGGAGAGATGGACCCTGCGTACGAGGAATGCGACCAACGGCTCGAGGAGCACTGTGAACAGCAGTGCGACCGCCACTGGCAGGACCACGACGGACAGCTGCATGGCACCCCAGGATGCGACGGCTGCGGCCGCCACGACCATGAGGACCCTCCAGGACCACGCCGAGGCAACACGCAGCGGCCAGGAGACGACCGCGGCGGCGTCGGCCTGAGCACGCATGGGACTCTGGTCGAGGAAGCGGACGGCTTCCTCGGCGCGGAAGTCGTCGCGGTCGTCACTGCGGGAGGCCGAGAGTCGGTCGAAGAGCTCACCGAAGTGGCCCCGACCTGTGTGGGGCACCCGTGGATTCATCAAACAGTCCTTCCGATCGACCTCCGATCAGGGTACAGGCGCACGGGAGCGGCCACGCACGGGAGCGAGGCGCCGGACCCTCGGGGCAGGAGACTCCCGACACGGCGGGGACGGCTGATCCCTCGGGACGGTGCCCCCGGGTGCGCAGGTATCGCGTCCGTGCTGCAATTGATACCAGTCGAAATCCGGGAGAGCTCATCATGTTCACGTTCCACGACGCCATCCATCCGCAATCCCCCAAGGCAGGCGTCCACGTGGTTCTGGGCACCCCACTGGACCTCCCTGGCGACGTCGGCCGGGAGGTGATCTTCCTGGCGGCCGGGTGCTTCTGGGGCGTCGAGAAGGTCTTCTGGGAGACCGAGGGCGTGGTGGCCACGGCCACCGGCTACATGGGAGGCACCACACCGCACCCGACGTACGAGCAGGTCTGCACGGGTGCGACCGGGCACGCCGAGACCGTGCGCGTCGTCTACGACACGGAGGTCACGGATGCCGCGCGCCTCATATCGATGTTCTTCGAGATCCACGACCCGACCCAGGGTGACCGGCAGGGCAACGATGTGGGCAGCCAGTACCGCAGCGCCATCTGGACCACGACCCCCGAGCAGCTCGGGACCGCCCTGGCAACCCGGGACGCCTACGCGGAGGAGATTGCGGCACGCGGCTTCGGTCCCATCACCACCGAGATCGGACCTGCTGATCTGGTCGGCCCCTTCTGGCAGGCCGAGGACTACCACCAGGGTTATCTCTGGAAGCATCCCAATGGCTACCAGTGCCACACACGCACGGGTATCGCCTGCCCGGTCCTCCCACCCCGCACCCCCGCCTGACCCCTCTCCCCCGTCGCCGAAGTCCGTCGTCCCCCCCAACGCCCGCCGGGGGTTCAATGCGGACCGGGCCGTTCAAGGCTGTCATCTGGTTGACGCCCCGCCCAACCCCCACATGACGAAGCCCGCCGTGCTGGCGGATCGGGAGGACCCACCCGCACGACGGACTTCACAGAGGTACCGCCCTGAGAGCCGCGGCCCGGCTCAGTGCACCCCGAGGATGTCTGTGACGAAGACCAGGGTGTCTCCCCCACCGATGCCGGCCTGCGGCACCCCCCGGTCCCCGTAGCCGAACTCGGAGGGGATCGAGAGCAGCACGCGGGAGCCGACCTTCTGCCCGACCAGCCCGTCGTCCCAGCCCCGGATCACCATGCCGACACCGATCTGGAATGCGAGTGCCTGACCGCGGTCGTAGGAGTTGTCGAAGACCTTCCCGTCCCATACCTGCCCCAAGTAGTGGCACTGGATCTGATCCCCGGGCTCGACCTCCTGGCCGTCGCCCTCGTGGAGGACCTCCACGAGCAGTTCCTCAGAGGGTTCCGCGTCCGCGAACTCGAGAGTGGGCTTGCGGCCGAAGTCGCCGGTGACAGTGATGTTCTCCATGTCTTCTCCTGGAGGGTGGTGGGTTGTTGACGTCCATGTCGGTCGAGGCGTGCCTCGGGCCTCCACAGAGGCGTGCCTCGCGAGGGAGGGGGCTGGTGGTGGTCAGTTCCTCATGCGAGCCAGCAGCTGGAGGATCTCGACGTACATCCACACCACGGTGACCATGAGACCGAAGGCGCAGGACCACGCGAACTTCGCGGGTGCCCCCATCTCGACACCCACCTTGGCCTGGTCGAAGTCCTGGATGAGGCAGGCAGCGCCGATGAGCACGGCCAGCAGGCCCACGGCCGTCCCGAGCTGGAGACCCATGAAGGTTGCGTCGTTCAAGCCACCCGCCGTCGAGAACACGCCGACTGCGACCAGGATCCAGTTGAGGACGCGGTAGACGAGGAGTCCGATCAACGCGATCAGCGTGAAGCGTGCGAGCTTCGGCGAGTTGCGGACCTTGCCGGAGGCGAACAATGCCAGCGTGACGGCGAAGACCGAGGCGGTCGCCAGGACGGCTTGGGCGACGATGCCGTTGTACTGAGCCTCCATGATGGCCGAGAGGCCACCCATGGCCAGACCTTGCGCCGCCGCGTAGGCCATGATCAGGGCCGGGCGAATCGTCTTGGAGAAGATGTTGACCATGGCGAGCACGAAGCCCACCAGCATTCCGGCGCCCATGAGGAGTGCGCCGAGCCCGGGATTGGCGACCGTCGCCATCCAGGCGCCGATCGCGGTGACCAGCAGGACGCCGAAGAGCAGGCCAGTCTTCATGATGACGTCGTCGTAGGTCATCCGACCGCGGTCCACCGCGTCCGCGGGAGCACCCGCATAGGCTCGCTCGGCATCGTCCAGTGCGTGCTGGTCGTAGGTCGGCACCTGAGATCTCTGGGAGGCCTGCGCCGCACCGGCTGCCGCATAGGGGAACCGCGTCGAGCCCGCAGTGTCGGTGGAGCCGGCCTGGTAGCCGGGCATCGTCGGATAGCCCGCCGGGGTGGTCTCCTTCCACTCCGACTCGAGGCGGTTGAACACCGGGTTGGCCATGTCTCCTCCGTGGGGTAGCTGGTCAGTCACGTCAAATCTGTCATGTCCGGGTCGTGCGCGCCAGCGCTGTTCATCGATTCCGCCGTCGGCGCACTCCTCGCCGAGTCCTCGGGCAGTTGGTGCCCGACACTCCTGCACACCGTCAGACGGTCGCACAGGCGACCGTCCACGTGGTGCCCCCACCGGGACTCGAACCCGGACTGAGCCGATTTTAAGTCGGATGCCTCTGCCAATTGGGCCATGGGGGCTGGGACCGCCCTCGTCCGTGACGGCCTGTGGCGGAAGGCGCCGCCCGGGACGAGGGAGAGACGGGACGAGGGAGAACAGAGCCAGCAGGTCAGACCTGCGACAGTGCGATCCCGTCAAGGATGTCATGCTCGGAGGTCAGCACGTGGTCAATGGTGTGCCCGCGGGTGGCTGCCCGCTCCACGACACGGGCGATGACGCGGCTCCAGATCAGCGCGCCCGCCGCGATGACGTCCTCGCGTCCCTGGGGCATGAAGCCCAGAGCAGCCTTGACGGGGACGGGTTCATCGACCATGAAGCGCACCGCAGCCTCGATCTGGTCCAACGTCAGCTCGGCGCCGTCGATGCGTTCCGGCTGGTAGCTGGTCAGGCCCAGCGCCTGGGCAGTGATCGTGGTGACCGTTCCGGCCACTCCCACCAGCGTCCCGACTCGGCTGAGGTCCACCCGGTCAGAGGCGGCGTCGAGCTGGGCGTCGATCCAGGACACGGCGGCGGCCTCGGAATGCCGGTCGACGCCCGCCTGGAGGAACTTCTCGGTGACGCGCACAGACCCCATGTCGATGGAGACCGCCTGCTCGACGGTGTCGGTGCCCAGCACCAGCTCGGTGGAACCGCCCCCGATGTCGACCACCAGCAGTGGGCGCGGGGCGGCGTGGTCGACGCCGCTGACGGCTCCCCTGAATGACAGGGCCGCCTCCTCCGTGCCGGGCACCACCTCGGGTGCCACACCGAGCACGCGGCGCACCCCCTCGACGAACTCCTCGCGGTTGGAGGCATCGCGTGTGGCCGAGGTCGACACGAAGCGGATGGAGTCCGCGCCGAGCCGGTCGATCATCTCCGCATACTCCCGCGTCGCCTCCAGGGTGCGTTCGATGGCGGCCGGGTCCAGGACCCCGGTGCGGTCCACGCCCTGTCCGAGTCGCACGATGCGCATCTGGCGGGTGAGGTCGTGCAGGTGCGGGATGCGCGTCCCCGCGGGGCCGTCCTCCCGGTCGGCGTCGACGTCGACGTCTGCGACGAGCAGTCGGATGGAGTTGGTCCCACAGTCAATGGCAGCTACACGGGTCACCGGAACATCCTCCCACACCAAGGCGCTGCGCCCCTGGGCACCTCGTCCTCTGCGGCCTCCGCCACCCTGCCTGTCACGCAGCGCACCCCGGGGCGCAGGTACTTCCGGAGACAGCAATACGTCAGCAGGTGCAGCGCTGCGAGCTCCACAACCCACGTGCCGTCAGCAGCTCCAGGGCCCGGTCCCCCACAGGATTCACTCCCGGGCCCGCCACCAGCGCGTGGCCGACCAAGGCGTGGAGACACTTGACACGGGTGGGCATCCCGCCCGCGGAGACGTGCTCGATCTCGGGCACCTCCCCGAGT
>JBQEKJ010000090.1:0-8162 GCA_052103835.1 Pauljensenia sp. | reverse complement strand
GGGTGGGGCCCATGTGGTTGCCCTCGGCGGTGTGGTTGTAGACGACGTCGAGGATCACCTCCATGTGGGCGGCGTGGAGCGCCTTGACCATGGCCTTGAACTCGGTGACCTGTTCCCCGGTGCTGCCCGACGCCGAGTAGGCGTTGTGGGGGGCGAAGAACCCGATGGTGTTGTAGCCCCAGTAGTTCGACAGTCCGCGGTCCTGCAGGACGGGGTCGTTGACGAACTGGTGGACGGGCATGAGCTCCACCGTGGTGACGCCCAGCCGGGTGAGGTGGTCGATGACCGCGGGGTGCGCCATTCCCGCATAGGTCCCGCGCAGGTGCTCGGGCACGTCGGGGTGCTGCATGGTCATGCCGCGCAGGTGGGCCTCGTAGATGATCGACTCCGAGTAGTCGTGCGCGGGAGGGCGGTCGTGGCCCCAGTCGAAGTAGGGGTTGATGACCACGGAGACCATGTTGTCGTGGACGGAGTCCTCGTGGTTGGGCTTCGTGGGGTCCTCGAAGTCGTAGGAGTAGAGGGTGTTGGACGTGGTGATCTGGCCGTCGATGGCCTTGGCGTAGGGGTCGAGCAGCAGCTTGGACGGGTCGCACCTGTCGCCCGAACCGGGGTCGAAGGGGCCGTGGATGCGGTAGCCGTAGCGTTGCCCGGGGCGGACCTCGGGCAGGTAGACGTGCCACACGAACGCGTCCATCTCCGTCATCTCGACGTGCTGCTCGGTGCGCTCCTCGTCGAGGAGGCACAACTCGACGCGCTCCGCGACGGAGGAGAAGAGTGCGAAGTTCGTGCCCGACCCGTCGAAGGTGGCTCCGAGTGGATAGGGGGTACCGGGCCATGTCTGCATGTCAACAGGGTGCCACGGATGCCCGCTGCGCACAGCCCGCACGGCCGCGGAGTCGGCCATCCGACATCCGTGGTGCCTCAGTGGGCCAGGGCCCAGGCCATGTCGTCCACGAGGGCGACGCGCACCCGGTCCCCCACGTGCCAGGCGGGCGCGCGCGGATGGGGGGCGGAGCGGGCGACCAGGGTGGCCTCGTCGGTCTCGACCTCGTAGTCCACGTGGTCGCCCCCGAAGCGCACGGCGAGGACCTGGGCGGTGTCGCCCCCCAGGTCGCGCGAGCCCGAGGTGTCGGGTCCCAGGATGCGCACGGCATCCGCATGCGCCGTGACGATGCACGTGCCGGGCACCTGCACACCGGGAGCGCAGGGGATGCGGTGCGTCCTGCCCAGGAGCTCGACCACGACCCGGGGCGGGTCCCCGGGCAGGACCTGGCGGGGACGCGCCCGCAGCAGGTTCGGCGTGCCCGTGCGTGAGGCCACCCAGGTGGAGGCGGGCCGGTTCCAGACCGACCACGGGGTGTCCACCTGGACCAGGGCCCCGGAGCGCATCACGGCGATGCGGTCCGCCACGGAGAGGGCCTCGGGGAGGTCGTGGGTGACCAGGACGGAGGCGCAGCTGAGGCGGCGGTGGACGGCGAGGACCTCGCGGCGCAGTCCCTCCCGGGAGAGGGGGTCCACATGGGCGAGGGGTTCGTCGAGGAGGAGCACCTCGGGCCTGCGGACGAGGGCGCGGGCGAGCGCGGCACGCTGGGCCTGGCCCGCGGAGACCTCGCCCGGGAGGCGCTCGGCGATGGAGAGCAGGTCCAGGGTGGTCAGTGCGGTCTCGACCTCGTCCCTCGCCGTGAGGTCGTCGTGGTCCCTGTGCACGGCGAAGGCGACGTTCTGGCGGAGCGTGAGATGGGGGACCAGGGACGGCGTGTCGAGGACCATGGTCGTCGCGCGCCTCTGGGCGGGGACACGCCCCTGGTCACGGCCGCCGATGAGCACTGCCCCGCGGGTCACGGGGGTGAGTCCGGCGATGGCGCGCAACAGGGTCGTCTTCCCGCAGCCGGAGGGACCGATGAGGGCGAGCATCTCCCCGGGGGTGATCCTGAGGTCCACCCCGTCCAGGATCCGCTGCCCGCCGGTCGCGGAGGGGAGGTCGACGCCGAGGTCACGGACCTCCAGTCCGGGTGCGTCGCCGGGGAGGGGGCTCATGCGCGCGTCCCCCCTCCCAGACGCGGGAGGACCTGCCCCAGGGCGGTCTGGGCGAGGGCGAGCATGGCGGCAGCCACCGACGCGGTGAGCACGGCGAGGAGGAACACCTCCGGGGTCCGGGAGTGGTCGGTGAGATCCAGCACGCGGCTGACGACCAGGGCGGTGTCGGGGGAGGTCACGTACGCCAGCGGGACGACCGAGACGAGGCACCGGCCCAGTGCCACCGCTGCGAGGGCCCCGACGAGGAGGCCCGTGGAGGGGAGGAGCACCACGAACAGGAGTCCCGTCGTGCTGGCTCCCGCGTCGCGGGCCGACTCGACCACGCCCCGGGGGACCGCGTCCCACAGGGCGCCGAGTCCGAGGTGGAGCAGGGGGAGGGCGACCGTCATGAGCATGAGGACGATGCCGATGAGGCCACCCACCGGGGCGGCCCCTCCCACCAGCGCCGGCAGGCGCAGGGGACCGAGGGAGTGGGGGACCCGCAGCGCCAGTGAGAAGGCGATGCCCACCGTGGTGCCCGGGAGGACGAGGAGGGCCAGGACGAGGTGACTGGGACGTGGACCCCGGCGCCGGGGCGATCGGGTGGCCCACACGGTGCCCACGGCGAGGGGGAGGCACAGGAGGCACGCGAGCCCCGAGAGCCCCAGCGTCGATGAGACCGCCCCGACGGCGTCGCGCAGGATGCGGCCGAGGAGCGGGTCGCGCAGGGAGCGGAGCGCCCCGACGAGGATCGTGGCGACCAGGGTCGTGGAGACGAGCGCGTGGAGGGTGGCGGGCAGGAGGACCGCCACCCGGGCGGCCCCTGTGGGCATCTCCGGTCGGGGGCTGCGCGCCCCCGGTGCCCAGGCGGCCGACAGGCGTGACCTGGACGCGGCCAGGACGGGGAGCAGGAGGAGGGCCGGGAGTGCGACGAGCAGCGATGCGCGAGTCGCGACGGCGTCCTCCCCCCACCCGGTGGTCGTGTCCAGGGCCAGGTGCGCGATGTTCGGGGTGAGCCCCCTCAGCACCGCCGGGATGGCCGGGTCCGACATCGAGGTCACGAGGAGGACGGTGGCACCCAGTGCCACGGCCGGGGCGAGGTGGGGGAGGACCACGTGCAGGAGGACCCTGCCCGGTCCTGCTCCTGACATGCGGGCACCCTCCAGTGTGCGCGGGTCCAGGGTGCGCAGTGCGGCACGGTCGATGAGGTGGGCCAGGGGGAGGAAGGCGAGCAGCATGGCACAGGTCATGCCCACGAACCCGTGGACCGGTGACCTGGTGAGGGGCAGGTGCAGCCATCCCGCGTTCCCGGCGGCGGCGAGCACCCCTGCCGCCACGGCCCCCGGCGGCACCACGGCGGGGGCACAGACGAGGATGTCGAGGAGGTGGCGACCCCGGGGCGCCAGCGACTGGGCCACCAGTGCGGTGCACAGCGCGAGTCCGGACCCCAGGACCGCCACGCACCCCGCGAGGAGGAGTGAGTGGAGGAAGGACCTGATGAGTGGCGCGCCCGCGGCGGGTCCCGCCGGTGCGCCGGCAGTGCGGACGGCGGACACCAGGGGGACGAGGACGGTCACGGCGAGGAAGGCGGCGACGGTCCAGGACACCAGGGCCTCGGGTGTGGCACGGTGTCGGTGCCGGCCTCCCCCCGTCTGCGGGTCGTCCCGGCGCTCAGCCATCGAAACCACTGTCCGTGAACCATCCGATGAGGGTGTCGTGCATCTCGGCTCGGTCCTGGACGTCGGAACCCAGGATTCCGCTGGAGGGGTCCTCCAGGAGGCCGGAGATGTCACCGGGTAGCGTGTCGTCGGTCGGCAGCTGGTCGATGCCGACCTCGTGGGAGGCGGTCTGTCCCTGCGGTGACACTGCGTGGTCGACGTAGCGGCGGGCCTGGGCAGGATGGGGTGCCCCGTGGAGCAGGGCCACGGCGCCGACCTCGTAGCCGGTCCCGTCGGAGGGAATCGTGGTCCTCAGGTGTCCCGTCCCCCGGTCGGGGGAGGAGCAGTAGGGGGAGAAGGTGATGGCCACGGCGGCCTCGCCGGAGGCCACGACACCCGCCGGGGCCGTGCCGGAACGCGTGAACTGCTGCACCTGGGCGTAGAGCGGGCGGAGGTAGTCCTGCGCACCCTCCAGGCCCAGGCGTTGGTACTGGGTGAACATCAGCGTGTAGGCCGTGCCGGAGGTGCGTGGGGAGGAGGCGACCACGAGTCCGCGCAGACGCGGGTCCAGCAGGTCCTCCCACGTGGTGGGCTCGGGGACCCCCAGCCTGTCCAGGTGGGCGGGGTCAGAGCACAGTGCCAGCACCGAGGCGTAGACGCCCGTCCAGAGGTGTCCGGGGTCCCTCAGCCCCACGGGAATGCGGGAGGAGCCCTCCGGGTCGTAGGGGTCGAGCAGTCCCTCCTCCGCCGCCCGGGAGTAGAACTCGGCGGGGCCTCCGTGCCAGATGTCGAACTCGGGCTCGTCCCCGGCGTGCTCGAGGCGCGAGAGCGCCTCCGAGGTGGGCAGACGCACCATGCTCACCGAGGTCCCGGTGGTGCGGGTGAAGTCATCGGCCCACCGGGCGCAGATGTCGGCGTCATTGGAACACAGCACCGAGACCGCACCGGCGTCGTCGCCGGGGGTGCAACCCGCTGCGGTCACGCACAGGGACACGGTCGCCGCTGTGGCGACCACCGTGCGCAGGGCGCGCATGCGACCACCTCCCTCCCCGCCACATGGTAGGGGCCCGCCGCCCGGGGAAATGGGTCCCCGGGCAGCGGGCCCAGTCGGTGTCGGAACGGTCCGGGGGTTCAGGCCCGTCCGTCCGCGGCGTCCGCGAGGCGACGACGCTCCATGAGGGCGCGCTCGTCGCGCCCGACGAAACCGAGGATGACGACGACCAGGACCGCGCAGATCGTCAGCACCACGAAGGAGGTGCCCCACCCGAAGTTGTGCACCAGCAGGCCCACACCCGAGGAGGCCAGGGTGGCGCCGAGCAGGTAACCGAACAGGCCGGTGAAGCCCGCCGCCGTCCCCGCCACCTGGCGGGGCGACAGGTCGATGGCCTGCAGTCCGATGAGCATGACGGGACCGTAGATCAGGCCGCCGATCAGCGCGACCAGGACGATGGAGATCCAGATGGGTGCCGACGCCGGGATCTTCCAGTAGGCCACCAGTGCGATCGCGGTGAGGACCATGAAGAGCTGGCCGGCGCCGGAGCGATAGCCCTTGAACACCTTGTCGGAGACCCAGCCGCACAGCAGGGTGCCCACGATGCCGGCGAGCTCGAAGACGACGAAGCCCAGGATGCCCGAGGAGATCTTCGCCCCGCGTTCCTCGGCGAGGAAGACGGTGATCCAGTTGAGGACTCCGTAGCGCAGGGCGTAGACGAAGACGTTCGCGATCGCCAGGAGCACGATGGTGCGGTTCGTCAGCACGTGGACACGCACGAAGTGCCACATGGACATGCCCTCCGCCTCGTCCTCGTCGAGCTCCACCTTGGCGGGGTCGTCGCGGAACTCCTCGATGGTGGGCAGGCCCACCGACTGCGGGGTGTCGCGGATCAGCCAGAACGCGATGGCTGCGACGACCAGGGCGATGACGGCGGGGAACCAGAATGCCGCACGCCAGTCGTCGGAGGTCCAGTCCAGTGCGGCCGCGGAGGCGGCGCCCAGGCCGGCAGCGCCCACGTTGTGCGCCGTGTTCCAGATCGAGGTCTTCCAGCCGCGCTCATTGGTGGAGAACCAGTGCACGAGGACGCGACCGCAGGGCGGCCAACCCATGCCCTGGAACCACCCGTTGATGAACATCACGGTCGCGAAGACGCCGACGGAGGCGGAGACCCAGGGCACGAAGGCCACGACCAGGTTGGTCACGGCGGACAGTGCGAGGCCGATGGGCAGGAAGTAGCGGGCGTTGGAGCGGTCGGAGATCGTCGCCATGAAGAACTTCGAGAGTCCGTAGGCGAAGAGGACCGCATTGGCGATGACGCCCAGGGCGACCTTGTCCAGGCCCTTCTCGTCGATGAGCAGCGGGCCGACGATGGAGACGTTGTTGCGGATGAGGTAGAAGCCCGCATAGCCGATGAAGATCCCCATGAACACCTGGAGTCGGCGCCTGGGGAACTCGCGGGCGACCACGTCATCGGGCAGGCGTGGTGCGGGCGGTGGTGCGGAGAGGAACCCACTCCGTACGGGGGTGGGGGAGCTGGCGGGTCGAGTGGAACTCATGCGTCGCGTCCTTCGAACGGGATTGCGCCCCGACCGGACGGCATCTGCGCGCGCCTGCGGCTCCCGGGGCTCCATTCCAGCCTGCCGGGGCCCCGGTGACCGCGAGGACCCAGACGGTGACGGACGGTGACGGTCCCGTCACCGCTCGGTCAGGCGTCCAGGCCCTCCGGGAGGATGTTCACCCGGTACCCCCGTCCCCGGACGGCCTCGACGAGGTCGGGGGGAGCGCCCTGCAGCCCCAACTGGTGGCGCAGGCGGTACACCGAGGACTTCACCATGTCCCGGCCGCCCTCCAGCGCGGTGGTCTCCCAGACCTCGTTGAGGAGGGTCCGCAGGGACACCGGCTCCCCGGGATCCCGCATGAGGCGCACCAGGAGCCGTCGCTCCATCTCGGGCAGGCGCAGCACCCCGGCACCCCACCGGATCCGCCCGGTGGCGAGGTCGGCCCGCAGGGGACCGCAGACGAGGGTGCCTCCCTCGGGGAGTGTGGGGACCGCACCCGTGCGGCGCAGGATGGCCTGGGCGCGCAGGGCCAGCTCGCGGGGGCCGAAGGGCTTGGTGACGTAGTCGTCGGCGCCCGCCTCCAGTCCCCGGACCCGGTCCTCGGAGTCGGAGAGGGCGGTGAGGAGGATCACGGGGGTGCCCAGGCGGGCGGTGATGCGTCGGCACAGGTCACGCCCCGAGGAGTCGGGCAGCATGACGTCCAGGACGACGAGGTCGACGTGGTGGGCGAGCAACAGCTCCCACGCCGCGGCCACGTCGCCGGCGGCGAGTGTCGCGAAGCCCTGCGTCTCCAGGGCGAAGGTGATGATCGCGACCATCTGGGGCTCGTCGTCGACGACGAGGACCAGTGGCTGGTGACCCGCTCCCGTGCCCGTCACAGCGCCCTCCCCCTCGGGACCAGGGGAATGACGGCGAAGACCGTCGTCCCGTGGCGCGCCATGGTGTCCACGACGATCCTGCCACCGTGGGCCTCGACGATGCCCCGGGTGATGGACATCCCGAGACCCGTGCCCGAGCGTCCGGGGGCGTCGGAGGAGAAGGGCGTGAAGAGGTCCTGACGCCGGGAGGGGTCCATGCCACTGCCGTCGTCGGAGACGGAGATGATGGCGCCCTCGTCGCCACCTGCGATCCGGACGGTGACCACGGTGGATCCCGAGTGCCGCAGCGCGTTGTTGACCAGGTTCCAGATGACCTGGCGGATCAGCCCCGGGTCGACCCGGGCGACCAGGGGCTCCCCGCGGTCGTCCAGGTGGATCGAGAGGTCCGAGACCCGTCGCAGCTCGCGCACGACGTCGCGCACCAGGACACGCAGGTCGGTGGGCACCACCTCCAGGGCGGTGGTGCCGTGGCGGAGACGGGCGTCGAGGAGGAAGTCCTCGGCCATGGAGATCGCCTGCCCGGTGTTCTGGACGACGGTGTCCACGAAGTAGCGCTGCGTGGGCGTCAGCGGACCCGGCGTCTCCTCCGAGAGCAGCTCCGCGGCCCCGCGCACGAGGGCCAGGGGCGTGCGGATCTCGTGGGAGAGGACCTGCGCGTGGGCGATCTCCTCCGCAGTGTCCGACCCATGTGCGAGGGGGCCCCGCCCCGCGCGCACCCGGGCGACGCATGCGAGCGCCGAGACGACCAGGAGCGGGAGGGTCACCAGTGCCCATGCGGACACGAACCAGAGGGGCAACTGCACCGAGGAGGGGAACACGTCCCGATGTTCCCACACCGCCCGGTGGGGCGTCGGCCCGTGCGCGGTGCCCGGGGGACGGGAGCGGGGCGTCGGCATGTGAGCGGAGTCGCAACGGGCTCGATTTCGTGGAAGGTGCGATGACCTGTTAGGCTTCCATGCGTTCCCACGGAGGGCCGAGAGGCCTGAAACGGGCAACGCGGATGTGGCTCAGTTGGTAGAGCATCACCTTGCCAAGGTGAGGGTCGCGGGTTCGAGTC
>JBQEKJ010000089.1:0-8187 GCA_052103835.1 Pauljensenia sp. | reverse complement strand
AAGCGGGCGGGCGGACAGGCGGACAAGTGGACTGCTGAAGAAAAGGCCAAGGAAGAGAAGGTTGCATGAGCGCAACTTCTTCAAGACTCTGAGCGAAAGCCGGAGCGGCGACCAAACGGTCGGGAGAGGAGTGCGTCGACGGAGCAGTGGCGACCAGGGAGGCGGCTGCGGTGGGGCGGCTGCTGATGTGGAGGGCGCGTGTCGCGCGGCGGGGTCCCGCCAGGCGGCGCAGGACGGCATCCACCTCTTCGGCATTGATGGGTGTCCATGTGGGGGTGATGACGTCGAGGCGGGGGCCCTCCCCCGGCGGACGAGGGGGCGCCTCTGCGTGGCCCCGTGCTCCATCCGGTCCTCCCGTGCGCAGGTGTGCACACGCCTCCGGGGGAGATGTGAGCACGTCACTTCACTGGCATGACCCAGAGCAGGTTCACCGGTCGGAGGCCTGGCCTCCCTCTCAGCCCCTCAGTGGGGCTCCCGTGCTGTGCGACACGGTACTGCACGCCCCCGACCCCCGGTTCCGGCGTCACGGCAGGTGGCCGACGGCTCGTGCACCGCCAATGACGCGGTCACCGCTGTCTCCCAGCCATGTGGGGGAAGCCGGTTGGCGGGGACACCGCTGACGGCACGGGGAGGCGGAGGGGGTCGACCTGTGCGTTGCCCGCGAGGATGAGAGCATGCTGCCATGACCGATTCCGAACCCACACCCACCGCAGACGACCCCAATGACAGCTCTGCGCCTCTCCCCCACGTCCTGGGCGCCGAGGACGACGAGTATGCGTCTGCCGTCCGAACCTTCACGGGTCAGGGATCCCCCGACCTCGTCGTGCGACCTCGCTGCGCCGAGGAGGTGGCCAGCGCGGTCCTGCTGGCAGGGGAACGCGCCATGTCGCTCACCGTGCGCGCCGGCGGGCACTCCATGGCAGGACTCACCACCGCCCGGTACGGGATGCTCATCGACCTGCGTGAGATGGACGCCGTGTCCGTCGACCCCGGGTCGGGGCGCGTGAGCATCGGCGGGGGCGCCCAATGGGGCGAGGTCGCCCGCGCCCTGGCAACCCACGGGCTGGCCCTCACTGCCGGGGACACTGCCGGGGTCGGGGTGGGTGGTCTGACCCTGGCCGGTGGCATCGGATGGATGGTCCGCCGCTTCGGCCTGGCCATCGACGCCCTGGTCGGCGCGCAGGTCGTGACGGCTGCCGGCGAGATCCTCGAGGTCTCCGACACCTCCCACCCGGACCTGTTCTGGGCCCTGCGCGGCGGAGGCGGCAACTTCGCCGTTGTCACCCGCTTCGACTTCGTGGCCCACGACGTGCCCGAGGTGGTGTTCGGGACCGTCATCCTCCAGGTCGACGACGCCGCAACCGCGTCCGGACAGGTGCACATGTGGGGCCGCCTCCAGGAGTTGGCCGATGATCGTCTGACCACCACCTTCTCCCTGCTGCCCGCGATGGACGGGCAACCGGCCTCAGCGATGCTCCAGATCTGCTTCGCCGGGGACGGTCAGGAGGCATCCGCCGCCGTGGCCCCCTTCCTCCAGTTGGGCGCCGTGGTCTCCGATGACATCTCCACTCGCCCCTATGCGCAGATCCTGGTCGAGGCGCCGGAGCTCTCCGGGGTGCGGATTGCCCAGCGCAATGTGTTCCTCGACCGGCTCGGGGAGACGGAGAACTCCGCGATCGCGAGCGTCTTCTCCCGGGGTGAGCTCATGCTGTCACTGCGAGGTCTGGGAGGCGCCGTCTCCCGCATCGACCCCAATGCCACCGCCTTCGCCCATCGTTCGGCCGAGGCGATGCTGGTCGCCACCCGGATGGTCCCCGACACCGACACCGACACCGGGAACGGCACCGACGAGGACAACGCGGTCGGCAACGCCGCCGACCTGCCCGGGTGGGGGACCCTCGCGCAACTCGGTTCCGGCGCCTACGTGAACCTGCTCGACTCCGCCACCGCTGCGGACACGCACGCCTGCTACCCCGGGCCCACACTGCGTCGCCTCCGCTCCGTCAGCGTCGAGTACGACCCCGAGAACCTCTTCCACAGGACCCTCGGCGTCGGCGCCCCCGAACCGGGGCGGGACCAGGACTGACCAGCACCCACTGCGCAGCCGTGCCGACGCAAGGGGCCACCACCCGTCCCCCACTCCCTGCCGTCCGAGAGCCGGACAGCTCTCCGGCTCACTACAGGCCCAGCCGACACTCCCCGCGTGGTGTCCTCGCACGAGCGGTGGAGACGGGGACGCCCTGCGCCACGATGGGTTACAGACACCCACTCGGGGCACCCGAGACTGTGGTGGGGTGTCACCCATCGGCGACACCCCACCACTGCGCGACAGCCCGGCACCACCATCAGTCCGGGCAATCCCGCATCACCGTTCGCTCTCCCCCTGTGCAAGCCAGTGTGCAAACTCCTCGGCGTCGGCGTAGGACTTCTGGGTCCCGCGCTTGGTCACGGAGTTCGCGGCGTAGGCATTCGCCGCCCTCAGCGCCTCGGGAACAGGGTCCCCGTGGACCAGGTGGTGGCTGAAGCAGCCGATGAACGCATCTCCTGCACCGGTGGTGTCCACGGGGGTCGCGGGGTACTCGTCCAGCAGCAGTTCCCCCTCCGTCCCCAACCAGAACACCCCGCGCTTGCCCAGTGTGACGATGACATTGGGGCAGCCCCTGTCCACCAGGACCTGAGCCGCGGCGCGCACCTCGTCGATGCTCCCCGTGGGCAGACCCGTCAACGTGGCCAGCTCGGTCTCGTTGGGCACGAAGTAGTCGCACTTCGTCACCTGCGCGAAGTCGAGCTCAGTGGAAGCGGGAGCCGGGTTCAGCAGCACCGGTACGCCCACCCGCCGCCCCAGGTCGATGGCCGCGTAGACCGTCTCCAGCGGGATCTCCAGCTGGAGGACGATGAGCCGGCACTGGGCGACCTCATCGGCCACGGCCTCGACATCGGCCGGGGAGAGCGCGTTGTTTGCGCCCTTGACGATGATGATCGAGTTGTGGGAGTCGGGGTCCACGAAGATCGGGGCGACGCCCGACGTCCCCGGTGTCGACAGCACGTGGGTGGTGTCGATGCCGTTGGCCTCGAAGTTGCGCACGGTGTTCGCCGCGAACATGTCGTCCCCGACCCGCGAGACCATCAGGACCTGGGAGCCAAGCCGCGCGGCCGCGACCGCCTGGTTCGCGCCCTTGCCCCCACAGCCCATGGAGAAGTCGGGAGCCTCGATGGTCTCCCCCTCCTGGGGCATTCGGGTGATGTAGCTGATGAGGTCGACCATGTTCGACCCGATGACCGCGATGTCCATGCTCATGACTCCTCCACCAGACCGGTCACGACACGGAAGTGCCGCGTCTCCTGCGCACCGAGCTCAATCAGCGTTCCTGCAGCCTTGGCTGCCAGGCGCCCCTCCGGACGGGACGTGCCGGGCAGGACGAAGGCGGCGACCTGCTGGTCCGGGTTCCACAGGATCCACCTCGTGGCCACCGGAAAGTCGGCGGAGGAGAACTCCGTGCGGAACGTCTTCCCGTCGGGGGCATGCAGCTCGAAACGCATGTCGGTGCCGTACTGGGGCAGGTCGTCGGCGAAGAAGACGATCTCGGGATCGTAGTTCTCCGAGCCGGCCAGTTTCGCCGTGTCGACCTCGCCGGCCTTGATGGCCTCGTTGAAGGCGGTCCACTCCGGGGTGGGGTGGACGTGGGCGGGGATGGACTCGCGGATCCGGAAGCTGCCGGCAGGCAGGTTCTCGGTGAGGGTGGCGCCCTCGACGTAGGCGTAGTTCATGTGGCACATGTACTGCAGCGGCATGCGCTGGTACTCGGAGAGGTTCGTGACCTCCATCTCGATGGTGAAGGTGGTGGCGCCGGCACCCAGGGTGACCTTCGGGCGAGCGCGGTAGTGGTCCCCGAAGCCCTTGACGTACTCGTAGGACCCAGCGATGGCCACGCTCCCCTCCCCCACCTCCAGCCAGGCGCGGTCCATGTGAGCGCATGCGAACTCGCCGTGCAGCGGGTGGGTGTCCTCGGGGGACGGACACCCGGCGCCCAGCAGGCCGGAGTGGAAGGCGAAGCACCCGTAGGTGTCCTCGATGAGGGCGACCGGGTGGGGCTCGGTGAACATGTTCTTCATGCGCAGGCTGGTGCCGTCGAACTCGGCGTCCCAGATGATCTGTCCCATGAAGGGCAGGACTTCGAGGTGACCCCTCGAGTTGGCGATGACCAGGGAGCTGACGCCGGTGGTGTACTCCCGGGCGGTGACGGTGAACTCCTCATCCGAGACGATCACCTGTGGGGTGGGGGTGAATTGGCTCCTGGACAGTTCAACGGTGAACATGCTGGACCTCCTTCAGGTCTGAAACGGTGGACGGAGCGCGGTGCTCGCGGCGGTAGAAGGACACGAAGTACATCAGCACGGCCGCGAAGCAGACGATGTTGACGACGAAGGACAGCTGCATCGACCCGGTGTGGTCGGAGACCAGGCCCTGCATGACCGGCACGAAGGCCCCGCCGACGATGGACATGACGATGACGGCACCTCCGGTCTCGGTGTGACGCTTGTCCTCGATGGTGTCCAGCGTGCGGGCGTAGATCGTGGCCCAGCAGGGTCCGAAGAGCCCGGAGACCAGCACAGCTGCGTAGACGGCGGTCATGTTGGGCACGGAAACGACGTACACCAGGGCCAGGATGCCGAGCACGGAGTATCCGATGAGGACGATGTTCGCGTCGAACTTCGTCATCAGCAGGTTTGCCACGAACTTGCCGACGAAGAAGGCGATGTAGGAGAAGATCATGAAGGTCGAGGCGTCACGCTCGTTGATGTTCCCGTTGAGCTGCATGGCCAGGCGGATCGTGAAGGACCACACCGCGGTCTGCATGCCGACGTAGAGGAACTGGGTGCCGATGCCCTGCAGGAAGCGCTTGTTGTGGGCGAGGTAGCTGATGGTCTCCCCGATCGTGGCGCTGGCCTCGTGGGTGGCGTCGCGCAACGGCTTGCAGTGGGGGAACTGGGTGACGGCGACCAGCAGAAGCATGATGGCCAGCACCACGACGATGAATTTGTAGGGCAGCAGCGTGCTCTGCAGTGCCTGTTCGGCGAAGGCTTTGGTCTGTTCAGCGTCGAGGCCCTCCATCTGCTTCTTGAGGGACTCACCGCTGCCGAAGATCAGGTACTTGCCCAGGACGATCCCGAGGATCGACCCGAGGGGGTAGAAGGTCTGGGAGATGTTGAGGCGCAGGGTCGACAGCCGACGTGGGCCGAGCATCGTGGAGTAGGTGTTGCACGAGGTCTCCAGGAAGCTCAGACCGATGGCCAAGGCGAACAGGGCCACGAGGAAGACCGAGTACGTGGCCATCGTGGAGGCCGGGAAGAAGAGCACGCCACCGAGGATGTACACGCTCAGGCCGATGAGGATTCCGACCTTGTAGGAGGTCTTCTTGATGACCCGTGAGGCTGGGATCGCCATGATGAAGTAGCCGCCGTAGAAGGCGCTCTGGACGAAGGCGGTGGCCACATCGGAGAGGGTGAAGACCGTCTTGAACTGGGTGATGAGGATGTCGTTGAGGGCTGCGGCGGCTCCCCACATCGGGAAGCACAGCGACACGAGGATGTACTGCAGCAGGGGCGTCTTGGTGAGATAGCCGTCGGGCAGTTGTTCGGAGGTGTCCTTGAACAGCATCAGTTCGTCTCCTCCCCCAGGAGTGCCAGGCCGGCGGAGGCACCGATGCGGGTGGCACCCGCAGCGACCATCGCGTCGAACTCCTCCGGCGTGTGGATGCCACCGGAGGCCTTGACCCCGAAGTCCGGACCCACGGCGCGGCGCATGAGTTCCACGGCGTGGACGGTGGCCCCACCGGTGGAGAAGCCGGTCGAAGTCTTGACGAAGTCCGCCCCGGCACGCACGGCGGCGTGGCACGCCTCGACGATCTGGTCGTCGGTGAGCAGGCAGGTCTCCAGGATGACCTTGACGAGGGTGTCCTCCCCCGCGGCCTCGACGACACCGCGGATGTCCTCCTCGACGAGGTCCCAGTGACCGTCGAGGGCGTGGCCGATGTTCATGACCATGTCGACCTCGTCAGCGCCGTTGGCGACGGCATCGCGCGTCTCGAAGGCCTTGGTGGCGGTGGTGGTGGCGCCCAGAGGGAATCCGATGACCGTGCACACCGCGACGTCGGAGTCCGCCAGCAGGCTGGCTGCAGTGGGCACCCAGCACGGGTTGATGCACACGGAGTGGAACCCGTGTTCCTTCGCCTCGGCGGCGAGTGCTTCGACCTGGGCCTGCCGGGCATTGGGCTTGAGCAGGGTGTGGTCGATCAGTTGCGTCTTTGCCATGGTGGCAACCTCCCTTGGTTGTGGCATCCACGCTACGACCAAGGGACACTTATGTCAATCACTATCTTTACAGTTGTTCACTCTCTGCGTCGGTATCGCGTGTGCCGGCCGCCCGCTCGAGCAGCACCCTCGCCGAGACCTCGTCGGTCACCAGGTGCGTGGCATATCCCGCTCGCAGCGCGACTTCCAGAGCATTGAGCTTGCGACGCCCGCCCGCGACCAGCACTCTGCGCGGCTTCGCGCGCAGGTCCTCCAGGCTGATGCCGACCGTCCGACGGTCAAGGCTGGGCACACACGCCTTGCCATCTGCATCGAAGAACCGTGAACAGATGTCACCTTTTGCCTTCTCCAGGACCTCGCCACGCTCCTCCGGGGTGAGGTAACCCGCCGAGAGCAGCAGGGAGTCCGGCTCGACCGATCCGACGGTGAAGACCGCCAGGTCGGCCTCGCGTCCCATGTCGAGGATGCGTCGCAGGTGACGCTCGGACTCGACCAGCCTCTTGACCTCCTCGGAGTCGAAGGCGACGGGCAGGTGGAGGTACCGGCCGTAGGCGTTGAACGCCCGGCAGAAAAGGTTCATGGTCTCCATGTCGTTGGTCTCCCAGGACGTGAAGGACAGCCCTCCCTTGAGCTGGATGACCTCCACCCCGTGCACGTCGCGGTGCCCGAGGTGCCGAGCCACTGACCACATCGTCTTGCCCCAGCTCACCCCGATCATCGTCCCGTCGTGGACCAGGTCCTCCACGACCTCGGCACCCACGGCCCCCAGTCCGTCGAGCAGTACCTCGTACTCCCCGCCCGCTGCGCTGGAGATGCCCACCCCCTCCAGGTCGAAGGTCTCCCGGAGCCGTGCCTCGAGGAACTCGCGGTCCTCGCCAGGGTCGTTGATGGAGATCGTGACGAAACCACGGTCGCGTGCGTACTGGATGAGCTTGGAGGCGGTGGGACGCGAGACCCCCAAGGACTTCGCCACGGCCGACTGTGGCAGTCCCTTGATGTAGTACAGCCGTGCCGCTTCCAGTGCACGTGCGTCCTTGCCGTTTGCCATCGTCTCCTCGTTCCCGTGTGGGACCAGTCTAGTTTCGCTGCGGACAGGCACGGCGGGCCGGTTCCGTCGTGCCCACCGGGCGGACGAGGGCGGCCCGGCGGCCATGCCCCTTCGCGGTGCGGGTCATCCCGTCGACCTCACGAAGCCGACGGGACACCGACCACCTTGCCACGGGCTCAGGGCAACGCGACCCGCCGGACCCGCCCGATCCCCACACCCACCGCGCATCCCGCGGCCACCGCGAGGAGCATCACCGCATTGAGGATGAACCCGGTGAGCATGCGGTGTTGACTCGCGAAGACGATGCTGAATCCCTGCGCTCCCGACATCCAGTTCAGGAGGGCCAGCACCAGGCCAGCGGTGACCGCCGAACCGAGGTAGCTCCGAAGTGGGCTGCGACGGGCAGCGAGCCACGCACACACCACGAGCGCCGCGACCGCAGGCCCCAGGTAGGGCACCACCCACAGGAGACCCATCGGGACCAACACCAGACGCCAGATCGCGTCGAGCAGGACCACCGCCACCCACCACCCGATGCTGCGGCGCACCTCCTCGCGTCCCAACGGGGACACCCACAGTGCGGCCGCGAGGACCAGGGCACTCGACAGCAGCCAACCCAGGACCAGTGCCATTCCCGGGATCGTCCACAACGCGAACCCACCCGTGTCCGACACTTCACTGAGGAGCAGGTCCCAGAGGGATCCGCGCGCGACGCCGAGCACCAGGGCGACGAGCCCTGCGAGGACCCACCGCAGGCGCGGGTCGTCGAGGGGGCTGGCCGGGGCGTGTGTCCGTGCGGGGCTCATACCCCATTGCTACCACTTCGC
>JBQEKJ010000088.1:0-8218 GCA_052103835.1 Pauljensenia sp. | reverse complement strand
AGGCCTCCGAGGACCCCGCCCCAGCAGAGCTGGCTCGACAGCTGTGGGCAGCGACCAAGGGACACCCGGTCCTGGTCCAGGTGGGTCTCGAGGCCGTTGCCGAGGGGCTCCCTCGAAAGGATCTCCTCAGGCCGAGACTGCTGGCCCGCTGGGACAGGCCGCCTCTGTCTGGTTGTGAGGACGTGCCGATCTATCGCGTCATCGGGACTCCGCCTGGGCGCAGCCCAGTTCACTTCCGCAGAGGCCCATGAGCTCTCGGGTGTGAAGAACACCTCTGTGGTCCTGTCGCGCATGGTGGCATTGGGACTGGGGCAACGTTCCAGACGCGCTTCGGACGGTGCCGTGGTCTTCGTTTGGGACAAGGCGTGGAGGGAGTGGCTCATTCCTGCTTCCCTCGGACCCTGCTGGGAGGAACGCATGTTGACGCTCCTCCGGGCCACTGCCCGCGTGGCGCGCACGTGTGGTGACCTCGAACTGGAGATCGTGTCCCTGTTCGGCGCCGGCGAGTGCGCTGGCGCGGAGCAAAGGGCCGCAGAGTGCCTGCGGGAACTGCTGTGTGCGGGCGGCGACGCGGAGGCCGAGCCTCTGATTCGGCCAGCGGGGTCCACTTCCGAGTCTGGGCACACCCCCCGACTGAGGCTGCTGAGAGCGTTGGCCCTCTTGGAGACGGAGCCACGCAATGCTCTGCTCCTTCGCCGTTCCCTGAGTCTGACCAGAACGCTGTGCGACTCCCGTCAGACTGATCCATTGGACAGACTCGGTGTCCTCGCCCTTGGAGCTGAGGGCATGACACATTGCGGTGAACCGGAGTCGGCGCTCGCACTGCTGGATCGATTTCAGGACCTTCTGGGGGATCTCGGAGAGGACGCCCTTCGTCGAGGAGCGGGAACGTTGGTGTCCAATGTGCTGGTGGTCGCCCACCGGATGGCCGCTTTCGGCCGACTCGAGCAGGCGGGGCAGGTCCTTGACGTGTTGAGCAGCCACCCAGACATCGGTGACGCCTCCACGCCGCTGCTCCGGGCTGAACGCCTGCGTGCCTACCACCTGTTGCGCGCCCGTGTCCACGCCGTGCGGGGGCTCCCCCTCTCCACTCCGATGATTGAGGCCCTGGAGACATTCAGACTGCGGGGGCCCCACGACCCGGGTCAGGTATCAGTTGCCCTGGTACGTGCGTGGGAGCAGCTTGATGTGGATGCTCCGGATCGGGCTCTGGAACTCATGGTCGGGATCTCTGCAGAATGCCCAGAGTCAGAGCGCGATCCGCTGGTGATGCTCACCACGCTGGTGGCGCGGGTACTGTGTGATCCTCAGGCACTGTCGCGTGAGGGCGTGGGCGCATTGGTTCGCGCCTGGGGACATGCTGATGGCCCCGTTCGTGAGTGCTTCTCGGTGTTGGCGACCGCGTTCGAACGTCACAACCACGTGCCCGTGGACGAACTCTCCTCGTTCTTGGGAGACCTGCCGGGGTCTGCGGACAGGCCCCGCCTCGATGCCCTCCGGCTGGAGGCCCGCGCGATGGAGGCCTTCCGATGTGGTGAGCAGCGGTACTTCCTCACGAGCCTCAGGGAGCTGCTCCAGAACCCAGCTGCGTCACACTCCGTCCCGATGTGCTTGGTGCTCACGACGGAACAGGAGCGTTCCGTGATGTGTGAGACGGTCAGGTCGGAGGGTGATGAGAGGGTCAGAACCCTGGTCGAGAGGTGTCTCCATTACAGGCCCTGCCCCGCACGTGAGGACTCGCCGCCATCACTGTCCCCGCGCGAGCTCCAGGTGCTCGGTTCCATCGCACGTGGGCGCACGAACACGCAGATCGCCCGGACTTTGGGTGTCACCGTGCACACGGTGAAGTTCCACCGAGCGAACCTTTACAGGAAGCTCGATGCTCGCACCAAGGCGGACATGCTGCGAGCTGCGGAGAGCTTCGGGATCGGTATGGTGGGATAGTCCCTGTCCGGCATGCCGTCAGAACTCGGTCCGGAGTGACCGTGGGCTCTGCCCAGCAGCAGGCACGAGGGGGGCTCGCTTCGCCGCAGTGGGTGGGCATGATGGCTCTTCGCGAAGCCATCTGCGGAGGTGCTCTGCCTCGGGAGGTTCGCGGTCGCGCACGCCTCAGTGCCGAACGGGCGTCGACCCCCACCGGAGCCACCGGTGAGTGATGCGCCGAGGCAGCCGACGCAGGGGCCGGTCCCTGGTCGGGCCTGACTTCGTTCACCTCTGAGTGAGAAGCTGACTGTCGGCTGCTGTCATAGGAGGGCTCTCCGTTCCGGAACGTTCCGGGTGTCGAAGTCCGTGACGGACCAAGTCGCCGAGGGAACAGCTCTTCAGGGCACCACTCGTGCCCGAGTGTGGACGGCACCGAACTGACGTGGACCTCATGGTCCTCAAGGTTCATGTTGCGCAGGTGACCCATCCCCTTTAGGATTCACTGGAGGCGGCCCTGGGTGAGCCCTCCGTGTCCATCGACGCTGGGTCCACCAGGTGAGCGGGTCTGAGAGCGGCGACGGGAACGCGGGTGTCAGGGCGGGCCACATGCAGAGGCTTGCACGCGCACTCAACCGTCGTTGCATCGAGCAGGATGCCCATGCAGCCAACGGGATGAGGCTCGTCGCCCACATGCAGGAGTCCAGCGAGATCTCCGTTCTGAGAGGTTCGGGCAAGTCGACCCTGCTGCGCATCGTCGCTGGTGACGAGCCTCCGACACAGGGACGGGCGTGCGCGCGGTCTCGACCCACTTTGGCTCGGAGTCGGTACGGCGCTCGTCGTGGAGCTGACGGGCGTGGGTGCCCGTCCGTGGTCTGCGATCATTGCGGCATTGCGGCATTGCGGCATTGCGACCCGCCACACTCCTGATCGACGAAGCCCTCGGCACGTGGATTCCACCTACAAAGAGGCGGGAGGCGGCGCTCACTGAGGTCCGTCGGAACGGGGGTGTGTTTTTTCCCCCCCTCGACGCATGCGCCGCCCAGACCATTGGGGAGATGTGCGCCAATGCGATCCGGCCGCGGCACGGGCCGGTGATCGCTGAGGCTTCGGCACACTGCGCTGCTCGTGCCTCCCGCCACGGGGCGGGAAAGGTCGTCGAGGGGACACCGAGGAAACGGAACCCGCACCTCGCACGACCACGGAGCATTTCAACTCTGGCGAGCTCCATCTGATCGATGGCTGGCGGCAGCACGTCCACGCCCTGCGCCGCCAGTGGTGAGCTGGTCTCACCAGCACCAGTTGGACATGCCGGGGCACGCACACCTAGACTCGTCCGGGCGGGTCGCGAGGTCCGCAGTAGGGCAGTGGCGCAATTGGTAGCGCACCGGTCTCCAAAACCGGCGGTTCCGGGTTCGAGTCCCGGCTGCCCTGCCATTCCGACGAATCACATGCGAGCCATGAGGGGGACGCGATGAGCGACAGCCGCGCACTGGGTGGCGGATCCACCGACGACGGCCTGCCCTCGGTTCCCGAGAAGCCCCAGGTTCCCGCTGCATCCGGCGACCGCACGAAGTCCGGCGCGACCCGCGGTCGTGACCAGGTCTCCCCGCAGAGTGGGAAGAAGCCCGGCTTCTTCCGCAGAATCGCACTGTTCGTCTCACAGGTGGTCTCTGAGATGAAGAAGGTCACCTATCCGACCAAGTCGGAGACGTGGACCTATTTCGTCGTCGTCATCGTGTTTGTGGCACTCATCATGGCCTACACCGGACTACTTGACCTGGGATTCGGTAAGCTGAACACATTGATCTTCGGCTGACACCGATCGACCCGCCCGCAGTTCCGACTGCAGGCGGGTTTTTTCCACCCGTGCAGCCGTCACCGACGGCCGGTCGCCACCGGCCCCCTCAGGAGGAGAACCGTGACCGACGAATTCCGCACCGATGACTTCGAGGGCCTCGACCGCTCCGACGGCCCCGCCCTGGACCAGGCTCCCACCGACGCCCCCGTCGACGTCGACAGCCTGAACCCCGCCGATGACCCGGAGGCCGTCATTCCCGCGACGGACGACGAGGCCGCCGCAGAGACCGTTGCCGCGCCCGAGGGCGAGAGCGCGGAGGATGCCGCCACCGATCAGTCTGAGGACACCGGGTCCGAGGGCGCCGAGGCTGGCGGCGTCGAGGAGGACGAAGGCGAGGATGAGGTTGAGGACCCCATCCAGAAGCTGCGCGATGAGCTGCGCCTGCTGCCAGGCGACTGGTACGTCATCCACACCTACTCCGGGCACGAGCGCAAGGTGAAGAACAACCTGGAGCAGCGCATCGCCTCCCAGAACATGGAGGACCTGATCTACAAGGTCGAGGTCCCCGATGAGTACGTCATGGAGTACCGCGGTACACAGAAGAAGCGCGTGCGCCGGGTCCGCATCCCCGGCTACGTCATCGTCTGCATGGACTTCACCGACGAGTCCTGGCGCGTCGTCAAGGAGACGCCGGCGGTCACCGGGTTCGTGGGCGACCAGCACAACCCCGTCCCCCTCAATGAGGACGAGGTCGTCATGCTCCTGACCCCCAACGTCATGGAGGAGGCCGCTGCCGAGCAGAAGACCGGCCCGGCACCCGTCCAGCAGGTCCAGGTCAACTTCGAGATCGGCGAGGTCGTCACCGTCACTGATGGTCCCTTCGAGACCATGACCGCCACGATCTCCGAGATCATGCCCGACCAGCAGAAGCTGAAGGTGCTGGTCACCATCTTCGAGCGGGAGACCCCGATGGAGCTCGGCTTCGACCAGGTCGAGAAGCTCGACCAGTGATCTCACGCACCCGGACTTGGGAACAGGTCCGGGGCGCGATATCATCGGCATTTGTGCGCCTTGACGCCAGCGTGTCCACCCCCGGGTGGGGCGCAGGCACCGGGGAGCGTGACGTCACGGCGGCCGCCGTGATGTGGCAACACTGACGAAAGACCCGAAAACCATGGCACCGAAGAAGAAGGTCACCGGCCTGATCAAGCTGCAGATCGCCGCCGGCGCCGCGAACCCCGCTCCGCCTGTCGGTCCTGCACTGGGCCAGCACGGCGTGAACATCATGGAGTTCACGAAGGCCTACAACGCAGCAACCGAGTCCCAGCGCGGCTCGATCGTCCCGGTCGAGATCACCGTCTATGAGGACCGCTCCTTCACGTTCGTCCTCAAGACGCCCCCGGCGTCGGAGATGATCAAGAAGGCTGCGGGAGTGCCCAAGGGCTCCTCGACCCCCAACACCGTCAAGGTCGCCTCCATCTCGCAGGCCCAGGTCCGCGAGATCGCCGAGGCCAAGATGGTCGACCTCAACGCCAATGACATCGACGCAGCAGCGAAGATCATCGCAGGCACTGCCCGTTCCATGGGCATCACGGTCGACGCCTGACACACCCCCAGTGGTAGGGCACGCGCTGCCCGCACTACCACGACTGCAAGGAGAGAAGCAGAATGACCAAGCGCTCGAAGAGCTATCGAAACGCCGCTGAGAAGATCCACGAGGGTGAGCTCTACGCTCCCCTGGCAGCCATGAAGCTCGCCAAGGAAACCACCGTCACCAAGTTCGACTCAACGGTCGAGATCATGTTCCGTCTGGGTGTCGACCCCCGCAAGGCCGACCAGATGGTCCGTGGCACAGTCTCCCTGCCGCACGGCACTGGCAAGACCTCCCGGGTCCTGGTCTTCGCCGTTGGCGAGCGTGCACAGGAGGCACTGGACGCCGGTGCCGACGAGGTCGGTGGCGACGAGCTGATCGAAAAGGTCCAGAAGGGCTACACCGACTTCGACGTCGCCGTTGCCACCCCTGACATGATGGGCAAGGTCGGTCGTCTGGGCCGCGTCCTCGGCCCCCGTGGTCTCATGCCCAACCCCAAGACGGGCACCGTGACCATGGATGTCGCCAAGGCGATCCGCGAGATCAAGGGTGGTCGCATCGAGTTCCGTGTCGACAAGCACGGCAACCTCGGCTTCATCGTCGGCAAGACGTCCTTCACCGCTGAGCAGCTCACGGAGAACTACGCCGCGGTGCTGGAGGAGATCCTGCGCCTGAAGCCGACGTCCGCCAAGGGCCGCTACATCCTCAAGGCGACTGCCTCGACCACGATGGGCCCCGGCATCCCGTTGGACGCCACGAAGATCAAGGGTCTGGTGGACGCTGACGCCTGATCCGCATCAGCATCTCCCCGTCCCCTTCATGAGGGCGGGTGTGGGGGCCACAGGTCGATGACCAGGGGCCCCCCCAGCGGTGCTCCCCGGGGACCCGGGGCGGGCGTGCCCCACGGAGCCCCCGACTGCGCGAGCGCGCGAACCGGGGGTGGGGCGCCCACAGGGGTCACCATCACCTTCCCGCGGGGAATAGGATCATCGCCGTGGATGAGATCTCGCGGTACTTCGCACAGGGCGCGACCCGCGTCGACATCGGAGGCACCAGGGCAGACGCCTCGACCACCGTCATCCCCCAACGCGACACACAGGTACCTGCCCAGGGCTTCAGACTCCTCTACCGTCAGGACGGAGTGGTCATCGCCCACAGCGACGACCGGGGTCTGGCCGCCGGCCTGGAGATGGTCGACTTCCTCAATGAGGACCAGTCCTTCAGCTCGGCGCTGGAGGTGCGCGACGCGCCGCTGATTCCGACACGCGCCTGGCTCATGGACATGTCCGGGGACCGGATCCTCTCGTGGGACGGGCTGGTCCGTCTTGTCGAGGTGTTGGAACGCCTGCGCTTCAACCAGCTCGAGCTGCGCGTCGGGCATGCCTTCACCTACCGCGACCAGGACACGGTGTGGGAGGGGACCTCGCCGCTGACGCCTCTCCAGCTGCACCGCATCGAGGCGCTGTGCGCCACCCACGGCATCCGGTTGGTCACGGCGATCGAGCCGCTCACACACTGGGAACGGTGGCTGTGCCACCCGGAGTACTCCACGCGCGCGGAGTTGCCCCAGGGACGCACCGGTGACGACGGGCAGCACTTCCCGCCCTCGGAGCTGGCGGCCACCCCCTCCAACGCCCACTTCGTGGCGTCCCTGGTCGACCAACTGACCGGAGTTCTCTCCTCACGCAGGATCAACATCGGCGGACACTCCACCCGGGAGCTTGGCCGTGGCGTCTCCCGGGCACTCGTGGAGCGGCGCGGTCTGGCGCGTGTCTACATGGACTTCCTCCAGCACGCCACGCACGCGGTGGGTGAGCACGGGGTGGTGGGGGAGATGTGGGCGGACGTGCTCGCCCTCGACCCGCGGCTTCTGGACGAGGTGCCCGACCACGTCGTGCCGATCGTGCGCTGTTCGGAGCCCCCCGACCCGGTGCGCGGGACTCGGGGCTTCGCCACTGCGGGTTCTGCGGTGGCAGAGTCGGGACGAACCTTCTGGGTGGCGCCGGGTGCGGGCACCTGGAACACATTCTGTGGACGGACGGTACGGGCCCGGGCCAACGTCGAGGATGCCGTGGAGTGGGGGACCGCCAACGGTGCGACAGGTGTCCTCGTCACCGCATGGGCGGGGAAGGGACACTGGGCCCCGGAGACGCTCGACCTTCCCTGCGCCGTGGAGGTCGCCGTGCGTGCCTGGCGCGGGGTGGGACCCGGGGACCAGATGCACCACCTGCTGTCCGCGGTCACGTCCCCCGATGTCGCCGCCGCCCTGCTCACGCTGGGTGAGGTGGCAGAGTTGGCGCCGCTGCCACTGCGCAACACCGACATCACCTGGGAGTCGCTGCGCCTCGGGGGGTACCTTCCCGCCGAATGGGGTGTGGGGGATGCGGAGGTCGACGAAGCCCGGCGTGCCGTGACCGAGGCCGGGAGGCAGTTGGACCCGGGGTCCGGGGCCAGTGGTTCCCTCGCGCGGGCGCAGGTGCGTCTGTGCGTGGACATGTGTGCCTTCGGACTGACTCTGGTTGATGTCGCACGAGGGCGCTCCCTGGCTTGGCGTGCGGACCTGTCCGCGCGGTGGGAGGAACTCCTGCTGCGTCACCGCAAGTTGTGGTTGGCCACCGCCCGGGAGGGCGGCCTCGGCCACTCCCTCGCCCAACTGGATCCCCTGGGCCACGTGCCCGGTGCCACAGCCTGAGTGGTTGGTGACGGGGAGTGCCACTGGTAGGCTTGGACCCGCCAAAGACCGTCGGACATCCGCCAATGCGCGGATCGAAGTGCTCGAACAGCCGACGCAGGTGAGTGTCCGCCCCCCCGGGGCGGGAACGGACTTCCGAGCCCGGCACGCACCTGCGTGTCGGGCTTCCTGCATGGGTGCGACGGGCACACATCGGAAGGAGGACCATGGCAAG
>JBQEKJ010000087.1:0-8223 GCA_052103835.1 Pauljensenia sp. | reverse complement strand
ATTCCCCGGAGGATGGAGGTCTGGGTCCGCTCGTCGTGCTCCAGGGGCCCCTCGGGGGTGCCCGCAGGCAGGTCCACCCTGAGGATCGATCGACGGGCAGGAGTGCGCCCCTCGGTCCCGTCCTCACCACGGGCCCCGGTCTGCTCCTCGGGTGGCTCCGCGGGCCTCCCGGGGGGAGGCACGACCACCGGCCCCCCGTCGCCTCCGTGATCCGGCGCAGCGGTCGTCGTACCGGCAACCGCTGCGTCCTGACGCGTGGTGTCCTCCGTCGGGTCCTCGTGCCGTTCGACCGGGCCCCGGACGACAGCACCACGGCGGGCCGGACGAAGGTCGGCGGCATCGTCGACGATGCGCACGCTCTCTCCGGTGATGAAGTCCCAGTCAGGCAGCGCGGGAGTCCTCCGTACCTGTGACGCAGACCCGGATCCGTCCCCACTCCCCTGCTCCTGCCCGGCTGCAGCGGGATCTGCGGACCGGTCCCCTCCGTCCGTCCGGGAGTGGTCGGCACTTCCCCGCAGGGGTACCCACATCCCCGCCCGGCGTCGTCTCGGGTGGGAGGACGAGGGCGCCTCCGGACCCGGTCCACCGGTCCCTGCGTCCTGGGCCTCTCCGGCATGCGTTCCCGCCTCCGGACCCGCGGGAGCCGGAGATGTGTCGGGCGCGATCCGAGGGGCCGGGTCCGCGGTGGCCGACCCGGGTGTGGCACGTGGAGGCGCAGTGGGGCCATTCGTGTCCGGACCGGCCCCCGCCCCGGGCATGCCCCCTGTGTGTACGGTCACAACCCCGTCGGGTTCGGCGACCTCCTGTGACGCCCTCGGCTCCGGGTGCGTGGAATCAGCATCCAGTGACCGCTCCCGGTGTCGACTGTCCGGGGCGGGCGCTGCGGACGACGTCTGCGGCCGGAACTCCGACGGTGTCCGGGCACTGGTCTGCGACCGCGAGCCGGGTTCCTGCACGGGCTGGAGCGGGGGGGCACCCTCCCACTGTTCCCACAGGTGGTGCCACAGGTAGTCCTCACCGGTGTCAGAGGGGCGCAGCCCGGCCCGCGAGGCCTCGGGCACGAGGTCCAGGCGAGTGGGGCGGCCCTGTGGATGGGACTCGGCCGCCACGACCACGGACCCCCCGGCCGGGGTCTGGATGACAGAGGCGGAGTCGCGCTCGGCGAGCACCTCGTCGGACTCCGCAGCCACCGAGCCCGGATCCTCCAACCAGTCCGAGACCGCGTCGAGGACACCGCTGCGGTCGCCGGCCACCCGTGCCAGCTCCGCCACGGAGCCGACACCGTCCAGTACTGCGCCGGAGTCCACCAACTCCCACGGGACCAGGACGAAGGCACGCTCCCGCGCCCGGGGATGAGGAAGGACCAGGTGGGGATCACGCGAGGTGACACCGGAGTACTGGACGATGTCGATGTCGAGGGTGCGGGCGCCCCAGTGCTCGTGGCGGACCCGACCCAGACCCGTCTCGATGGCGGAGGTCGCCGCGAGCAGTTCCCCGGGTCCCAGACCGACGCGCGCGAGGACCACGGCGTTCCAGTAGTCGGGTTGCGGATCCTGATCGGGTGCCAGGACGGCCCGCGTGCGCACCAGTGGCGACACGTCCAGGACCTGCATGCCATCGAGGTCCACGAGTGCCGCCACTGCACGGGCGAGGGTCGTGGGGACGTCCCCGATGTTGCCGCCCAGGGCCAGGACGACCTCGTGCCAGGTCGAGAGGTCGGTCCCACGGGACCCGACTTCGTCGCGGGCACGTCGCGGATGGGCCGTGCGAGTGGCATCCGGTCCGGGAGCCGCGGGGATCTCGCCGGAGAACTCCACTGCGAGCTTCCCGTGCTCCGCCTCCACACCCACTGCCACACCGACTGCCGGCGTGTCCTCGTCGTCGTCGCGCACCACGGGGAGTGCTCCGGTGGTGTCGGGACCGCTCACGCCCGCTGCCGCGCCGCGTCGGATCGTCACCGAGACATCGGAGAACTGCTGGCGCAGTGGCGCCATGGGCTTGTGGACCGTCACCTCGACACCCTCGACCCGGGGGTGGGTCAGGGCCACGTCGGCGACACGGGAGGCCAGGGTCTCCAGGAGGTACACGGAGGGGCCGGTGAGGACTGCCACGGCCTCCTCGGCGATGTCGGCATAGGAGACGGTGAGGTCGATGTCGTCGGCGGCGGCGGCAGGGCGTGTGTCCACCCACAGTGCGACGTCCACGCTGAAAGGCTGGGTCCCCTCACGCTCGAAGGGGAACACCCCGTGCTGGCCGCGTGCGGTCAGGCCCCTCAGGGTGATGATGTCGAACTCGCTGCTCACACCTGCTCCTTCCCCGCCACTGCGTCGCGCACGACCCGTGCGCTGCCCGTCACGTCGTGGACCCTCACGGCCCACACCCCGGCACGCACGGCACGGCTGGTGATCGCCACCGTGGCGCGGTCCCTGTCCCATCCCGGGTCGCCGCCCCCACGCAGGGAGAGGAATCGCTTGCGGGAGGCCCCGACCACCACAGGGTACCCGAGGTCCACGAGGGACTCCATGGAGTCGACGAGCGCCCAGGACTGGTCATGGAGCAGGGCGAAACCTAGCCCCGGGTCCACGGCGATGCGGGCGGGATCCACCCCTGCGGCGATCACCGCGTCCACCTGGTTGAGGAGCTCCGCGCACACGTCTGCGACCAGGTCCGGGTAGCTGAAGTCCTCCTGCGGGGACCCCGGGAATCCCCTCCAGTGCTGGATGACGCAGGCACACCCCGAGGCTGCCAGTGCTGCGGGCATCCCCGGGTCTGCGCGGCCCCCGGACACGTCATTGACGAGGGCGGCGCCAGCATCCGCTGCCCGCCGCGCAGTCTCGGCGTGGACGGTGTCCACGGAGACGACGATGCCCTCACCCGCGAGTGTCTCGACGACGCCCCCGATCCGGGACCACTCCTCCACGGCATCGATGCGGGCGGAGCCGGGTCGTGTCGACTCCCCGCCGACATCCACCAGGTCCGCGCCGTCGGCGACCATGGACCTGGCGTGGTCCAGGGCCCGGGAGAGGTCGTTCCAGAGGCCACCGTCGGAGAAGGAGTCCGGCGTGACGTTGAGAATCCCCATGACCAGCGTCCGCCCCGTCGTCAGCTCCTGCCCGTGGGGCAGGAGCGGTCCGCGGGGTGCGGAGGCACTGGTCACCGACGACCACCCAGGACCAGGGACATCATCTCCGCGCGCGTGGCCGGGTGCTCCATGATGCCACGCAGGGCGGAGGTCACGGTCGAGGAGCCGGGCTTGCGCACACCGCGCATCGTCATGCACATGTGCTCCGCCTCCAGCACCACGATCACACCCTGCGGATGGAGCACCTCCCAGACGGCATCCGCGATCTGGGCGGTGAGCCGCTCCTGGACCTGGGGACGGCGGGCATAGCCCTCGACCACCCGTGCCAGCTTCGACAGGCCCGTGACCTTGCCCCCCGACGGGATGTAGCCGACATGGGCGTGGCCGTGGAAGGGCAGGAGGTGGTGTTCGCACACGGAGTGGAACTCGATGTCGCGGACCAGGACCAGCTCATTGGTGCCCGTGTCGAAGACCTTGTGCAGGTGGACGCGCGGATCCTCGCCCAGACCGGAGAGGATCTCGCGCCAGGAGCGGGCCATCCGGTCGGGCGTCTCGCGCAGGCCCTCCCGGTCGGGGTCCTCACCGACGGCAATGAGCAGGTCGCGCATGGCGCGGCGCACACCCTCCTCGTCGTACATCAGGAGGCCTCGCCCGAGGGGGTGGGGTCGGCGGGCGGGGCGTGCGGGTCGTCCGGCGGTGCGGTCGGGGTCTGCTCGGAGCCGATGACGGGGTGGCCCAGGACGGCCCCCTCCACCGCGGCCTCCGAGCCGTAGTTCCACACGGGACGCTCGGGCTGCTTGCGGATGGCCCGGAACACGACCGAGAGCTGCTTCTCGTCGAGGGTCTCGGCCTCGAGGAGCCGGGTCGCCAGGTCGTCGAGCACGTCGCGGTTGCGGGTGAGGATCTGCCAGGCCTCACGCGTGGCCGCGTCGAGGAGGGAACGGACCTCGTCGTCGATTGCGGCGGCGACCTCGTCGGAGTAGCCGCGCGTACCCCCGCGCCCCATGTCACGCCCGACGAAGGGATCCGTGTCGGACTCCCCGAGCTTGACGTTGCCGATGCGGGTGGACATGCCGTAGTCGGTGACCATGGCACGCGCGTTCTGCGTCGCCTTCTCGATGTCGTTGGCGGCACCGGTGGAGGGGTCCCGGAAGACGATCTCCTCCGCGACACGCCCGCCCATGGCGTAGACCAGGTCGTCGAGGATCTGGTTGCGGGTCTTGGAGTAGCGGTCCTCGGCGGGCATGACCATCGTGTAGCCCAGTGCACGTCCGCGCGGCAGGATCGTCACCTTGGTGACCGGGTCCGTGTAGCGCAGGGATGCGGCGCACACGGCGTGCCCGCCCTCGTGGTACGCGGTGACTGCCTTGTCGTGGTCGTTCATCACACGCGTGCGCTTCTGGGGGCCCGCGATGACGCGATCGATGGCTTCGTCGATGGCACGGGTGTCGATGAGGTCGGCGTTGGAGCGTGCCGTCAGCAGGGCTGCCTCGTTGAGGACGTTGGCGAGGTCGGCGCCGGTGAAGCCCGGGGTGCGCTTGGCGACCTGGTGGAGGTCGACGTCGGGGGTCAAGGGCTTGCCCGTCGCGTGGACACGCAGGATGGCCTCGCGCCCCTTGAGGTCAGGAGCCTCCACCGAGATCTGCCGGTCGAAGCGGCCCGGGCGGAGCAGGGCCGGGTCCAGGATGTCGGGGCGGTTCGTGGCGGCGATGAGGATGACGTTGGCCCGGTCGTCGAAGCCGTCCATCTCGACGAGGAGTTGGTTGAGCGTCTGCTCGCGCTCGTCATTGCCCCCACCGATGCCGGACCCGCGGTGGCGGCCCACGGCGTCGATCTCGTCGATGAAGATGATGGCGGGGGCGGACTTCTTGGCGCGGTCGAAGAGGTCGCGCACACGCGAGGCGCCCACACCGACGTAGAGCTCCATGAACTCCGAGCCGGAGATGGAGAAGAAGGGCACGCGTGCCTCACCGGCGACGGCCTTGGCGAGCAGCGTCTTGCCGGTTCCGGGAGGGCCGTAGAGCAGCACGCCACGAGGGATGCGCGCACCGACCGCGTGGAACTTCTCCGGCTTGGAGAGGAACTCCCGGATCTCCTCCAGCTCCTCGACGGCCTCGTCCTCACCGGCCACGTCGGCGAAGGTGATCTCGGGGCGCTCCTGGGTGATCTCCTTGGCCTTGGACTGCCCGAAGCCGCCCATCATGCGCGACCCGCTCATGCGCGACATCAGCCACCAGAAGGCGCCGACCAGGATGACCAGGGGGAGCATCAGCTGCAGCATCGAGCTGAGGAAGGAGGGCTGGGGGTAGATCGCGTTCCAGCCCTTGGAGGGATCGACCTTCTCCACGGCGGCGATGACGTCGGCCGACTGGGAGTGGGCGTAGGTGAAGGAGACCGAGGTGCCGAGGTTGCGGGTGGTGTCCCCCAGGCCCGTCGACTCGTGGGTGTAGTCCTTCGACAACGTCAGGTTGACCTGCTGGGTGCCGTCGTTGACGACGACGCGTTCCACGGTCGTGCCCTTGAGGATCTCCAGTCCCTCGGAGGTGTCGACGGGCTGGGGCTGGAACATGCGCCAGGCGAACCAGCCGGCCGCCAGCAGCACCAGCAACGGGACCAGGATGTAGGTCCAGTTGATCCGCTTCTTCTTCTCGTTCTCGGCCACGTGCGTCCTTCGGTCACTCGGTGCTGGTGTGCAAGGTGGTCTCAGCCACCGTAGACATGGGGTGCCAACGTCCCCACGAAGGGGAGGTGGCGGTACTTCTCGTCATAGTCCAGCCCGTAGCCGACGACGAACTCCGTGGGGATGTCGAACCCGACGTAGGAGACGTCCACGTCCACCTTCGCCGCCCCAGGCTTGCGCAGCAGGGTCGCGATGCGCACCGAGGAGGCACCGCGGGTCTCCAGGTTGTCCTTCAGCCAGGACAGGGTGAGACCGGAGTCGATGATGTCCTCGACGATGACCACATCACGGTCGTGCACGTCGGTGTCGAGGTCCTTGAGGATGCGCACCACGCCGGAGGACTTCGTGCCCGACCCGTAGGAGGAGACCGCCATCCAGTCCATCTGGAGGGGGGTGTGGATCTTGCGCGAGAGGTCCGCCATCACCATGATCGCGCCTCGCAGCACACCCACCAGGAGGATGTCCCTGCCCGCGTAGTCCCGGTCGATCTCGGCCGCCAGCTCGCTGAGCCGGGCGTCGATCTGCTCCTCGTCGATCAGGACATTCGCCAGGTCCGATCCCATGTCCGCCGCGTCCACGCCGTTCCCTTCCTCTGGATGGGTCCCGGGGCACGCAGCCCGAGGGGACAGAACGCCTCAAGCGTGCCACAGTTCCCGTGGACGTGGTGACCCGGGTCCGCGATCTCGCTGACGGCGGACACGGTGTGACCAGCGGCGCTTCATGCCAGCGGCGCAGGGGTGAGCTCCAGCACCGGGCCGGTCCCCCGTCTCCCCCGCACGACCCGCAGACCGGGCAGGTCGAGTGGCCCCTGACCGTGCCAGTGCGTGACGAGGGCGGACACCGCCTCCACGTGGGTGGCGGAGAGGTCACCCGGGCGTGCCCCTGCGCGGACGAGGGCGGTGTGGAGCGCCCGGCCGCGCAGCGCCGGGGCGGCCGCGGCCAGGACCTCGACATCGAGGACCGGGGACGCAGGACGGTCCGGTCCGGGAGGTGGGCCCGAGCCCTGCGACGGACCGGGCTCCCGTTGCCCATGCCCGCCACGAGGTCGCGGGTCCCCCTGCTCCGGGATCCCTGCGCCGTCCGGGACCCACGCACGCAGGAGCAGCTGGTCGGCAGCGGCACCGAGAGCATCATCGTCACGTGCGAGCAGGTGCGCGCTCCGTGCCAGGGCCGGGACGGGATCCTCCCCGAGCGCTGCGGCGAGGGCGGGCAGGGCCTCGGCGCGCACCGCGCTGCGACGCAGCGCAGACCCGTCCGCGGCCCGCCAGGGCCCGTCGGGCACGTTGCTCGGGTCCTCCACCCACTCGAGCCCGAGTTGCCTGCAGGCCTCCCGGGTGTCGCGGCGGCGCACCTCCAGCAGGGGACGGCACCAGACGAGTCCACCCTCGTCGGGGACCTCGGGGGACATGGCCCGCAGCGATCCCGCTCCCGAGCCCCTGGCCAGGCGCAGGAGCACGGTCTCGGCCTGGTCGTCCATGGTGTGTCCGAGCAGCAGGAGAACACGGCGCGCGCGCTCCTGGGCCAGGACCGCGCGTGCCTGCTCCCGCAACACCTGTCGGCGGACGTCACGGGCCGAGGACTCCGGCCCACCGGGGCCCAGGACCTGCACCGTCGTCGAGCTCGCCCGTGCCCCCAGGCCCTCCAGTCGGGTGGCGACGCGCGTTGCCTCCTCCGCCGAGCCCTCACGCAGCGAGTGGTCCACGGTGAGGGTGTGGACCTCAATCCCCGAACGGGTGCACTGGTCGATCACTGCGACCGCCAGCGCGAGGGAGTCCGCTCCGCCCGAGACGCCGACCAGCACGGCGACGCCGCCCTCGTCGATGCGCGGGGTGAGGAAGGAACGCACGGCCAGTGAGACCCGCCGGAGGGCACCCCGGGGATTCGCACCGACCAGGGTGCTGGCGCGGCACCGCCCCACGGGCCCCTCAGAGCCCGACACGATGCGCCCAGACCTCCGGGTGCTCGAACTCCTCGCGCGTGGGCAGGTAGTCGGGGGAGCGCAGCATGGTCCCCAGACCGTCCCGGGAACGGACCTCCCGGGCGAATGCCTCGGCGCGGGCACGATCCGGATCGAGCTCCGGGACGGGGATCCCCAGCCATGTCAGGAGGCGCAGGCCCACCACGCCGGCCGGCTCGGGGGCATTGTGGCGGATCCAGCCGATCGAGGGGATGTCCTGGGGGCCGAGGTCCTCCAGCAGTGCGGACACGAGGGCGTCGAGCACCAGCACCAGGCGCGCGAAGTCGCCCGAGGACTGGGGCAGGTGCCGGGTCGTGCGCGACATGTGCGCCACCAGCCACGGGGCCTCCTCGAAGAGCGTGCCCCACAGGCCCGAACGCAGGGCCACCCAGCGGCTGTAGTCGGTCTGGTCCAGTGCTCCCCTCTCGGCGGTGGCCAGCACATTGGGTGCCACCAGCACGCGACGGTGCGTGAAGGGGTCCCACAGGCCCTTGACGTGGGGGG
>JBQEKJ010000086.1:0-8230 GCA_052103835.1 Pauljensenia sp. | reverse complement strand
CCTGATCCTCACGGTTTTCGTGTGGCCGACCACGGCCGGCTCGGGCTCCTCGACGGGGACCTGGTTCCACTGGGTCAAGGTCTACTCCGCCCTGGCGGGGTGCCTGGGCTTCATGGCCTTGCGCCACCATCCCCGTATCACTGCCAACCGGTGGGCGCTCCTCTTCCCACCTGCGATCCTCGCGATCAACATCGCCGAGGCCTGCATCCGGGACTTCCAGGTCGGTGCGATGCATGTCAACGGCCTGGTCGACGGAGTCCACATGATCTCGGGGCCGTGGAACTGGATGAACGGAGTGGCGGGCCTCATCAACCTGGTGACGATCTGCGGCTGGAGTGGAATCATCATCTCCCGCGACCGGTCACGCGACATGATCTGGCCCGACATGCTCTGGTTCTGGATCATCGCCTACGATCTGTGGAACTTTGCCTACGTCTACAACTGTGTCGGCGACCACTCCTTCTACGCCGGCGCAGCGTTGTTGATCTCCTGTACCATCCCCGCCTTCTTCATCAAGAAGGGAGCATGGCTGCAGCATCGCGCCCACACCCTCGCCCTGTGGATGATGTTCACGATGGCGGTGCCGACCTTCGTGACCGACTCCAGGTTCGCCGTGGAGTCCTCGAACGATCCCGCAGCCCTGTTCGCTGTCTCGGCTCTCTCCCTGCTGGCCAATGTCGCCGTGATCGTGTTCCAGGTGCACAGGATCATCACCCGGCGTCTCAACCCTCTCACTGACGAGATCTACACCGACCTGCCCCAGTACCTCGAGGTCCGCGACGCCAACATCGCAGTGCCGCAGTCCCCCGAGGTGTGGGAGGAGGTGGTGGCCCGTTCCGGACCGGCGGTGTGACGGGGTTCAGGTCCGGGTTCAGTCCCCAGGGCACTCGGACAGGTGCCTCAGCTCCGGCAGGTCCCCGGGGAGCCCATGGCTCTCCTCACCCCAAGGTCCCGTTGCGCGCGCATGGCGGGGTCTACCCTCATATCGCGGGCGAGGACGCCATGCCCGGGCACGAGATCGAGGACTGAGGGGACACCCACCATGACGAGACTGCTGGTCGTCCGGGCACACCCGCTGGATGCGGGCACGTCGAGGACCATGAGACTGACGGATGAGTTCGTGGTCGGCTACCGTGCCGCGCACCCCGAGGACTCTGTCACGGACCTGCACCTCTACGAGGTCGCGATCCCTGAGATCGACCTCGACCTCCTCAATGGGTGGCGGTCCCTGCGGGCCGGGACGCCCTTCGTGCACCTCGACCAGGTGGAGCAGGTCAAGATCACCCTCTTCAACCACTACACCGAGCAGTTCATGGAGTCCGACAAGGTCGTCATCGCCAACCCGTTGTGGAACCTGCAGGTGCCCACCCGCCTCAAGGCGTGGATCGACACGATCTCCGTGGCCGGGGTGACCTTCAAGTACAACGCGGCCGGCGAGGGCGTCGGTCTGGTGCGGGGCAAGCGCGCCCTCCACATCCAGACCGCCGGGGGTGTCTTCAACGGGCAGGACCCGGCCAGCGCCTACGTGCGGACCCTCTTCGCCTTCCTGGGAGTGGACGACTTCCGCGAGGTCCACGCAGAGGGCATGGATCACGATCCCGCCAACGCGGACCAGATCATGGCCGCGGCTTCCCAGCGCGTGGCGGAGCTGGCGCGGGAGTTCTGAGTCCCTGCGACCGCATGTCTCCCGAGGTCTGACGGGCACCGTTGTCCGTGCCGTGCCGTGCCGTGCCGTGCCGTGCCGTGCCGTCAGGTGGTGGGGCAGCTTCGTGGTGGAGTTGCGCCGAGCTCCGCCCGGGGTGGTCGACGAGGGCGGCCCCAGGGTCCTTGACGAGGGCGGGGCCCGGGTCGAGCCCTCTCAGTCGACGAACTCCTGGTACCCGAGCCGCAGGAGCAGTGCGGAGACGACCACGATGAGCACTGTCCTCACGAACCGGCTGCCCAGGCGCACGGCGGTGCGTGCCCCCAGGTAGCCCCCGATCATGTTCGCCGTCCCGATGAGGAAGCCGAGGCGCCACTCCACCGCGCCCAGAGGGATGAAGTAGGCCAGCGCTCCGAGGTTGGTGGCGGCGTTGACGATCTTCGCCGTGGCACTGGCCCGGAGGAAGGTGCAGCGCGTGAGCACAGCCAGTCCGAGCACCAGGAAGGACCCGGTCCCGGGACCCATCACGCCGTCGTAGAAGCCGACCAGGGCTCCGAAGGGAACCGTGCGGAGCAGGAGGGTGCGGTTCGGCAGGGGCAGTGCGCCCTCGTCGTCGCTGCCGATGCCGGGTCGCGCGACGGTGAAGACGAGGACGGCCACCAGCGCCACCATGACGACGGGGGTGAAGACCGAGGTCGGCAGGTGGCTGGCGACCACCGCGCCGCCCATGGAGCCGACGAAGGCCACGCCCGCCACGGGCAGGGTCGTGCGCAGATCGGGCCGGACCGAGCGGTAGTAGGTGGTGGCGCTGGTGAGCGTGCCCATCACCGACCCCAACTTGTTGGTGGCCAGGGCGTGCACGGGAGCGAAGCCCGGCACCAGGAGCAGCGCGGGCAGCTGGATCAGACCACCCCCGCCGACGACGGCGTCGACCCACCCTGCCAGCAGGGCCGCCAGACACAGCAGGACCGGCACCCACCAGGCGAGATCAGCAATTCCTTCAAGCACGGGTCAAAGGTAGGTGACGTGATGGTCGCAGCGAGTGCGCGTCCATCCGCGAGGGCCCACATGCGTCCATGTGCTCCCAGCCCCAGCCCCAGCCCCGGGGTCCCGAACTCCGTGCCCCGAGCCAAGGGCCCCGGGCCATGGGTGCCGGGCCGTGGGTCACCGCCAAGGAGCCCGCGCCGCGAGGTCCCCGGTCTCAGGCGCGCAACGTGACCGCCGACATGCCGGGACCGCACAGGGTGAGCACGGTCGCCGCATTGAAGGCCGCGACGGTTGCCACCACCTGGGTGCGGGTCGCCTTGGCGGGGTGCTCCCGGTCCAGGTAGAAGTCCGCGATCCGATCGAAGGACCAGGTGTCCACCACGAAGGACTGGGGGTTCGTGTGCCCGGGGAGGGCGCGGGCCAGCAGGCTTGAGACCCGGGGGACGTCCACGGTGGTGCCGGGGATGGCGTTGGCCAGGACGGTGGACTCGTGGTGCGGTCCGTGCATGACGGGCAGGGGTGCCTGGGCGTAGCCCGAGACCACACCGACAATCCCGTCACCGGGGGGCAGGGTGAGGGCCAGAGCGGCGCATCTCCCGACGGCGGACGCCGGAAGGTCCTCCGGATCGATCCCCCACTGGCGCAGGAGGGCGTCCACACCGCGTGGGCGCTGCCCGAGCAGCGCGAGGATCGTGCCCAGCGAGTCGGCCGCTCCGCACCCGCAGTTCGTTCCCTCGGCGTGGTCGTCGGTGTGGGCGGAGACGGGCAGGCCCGCATCTCGCATGGCCGCGCATGTCAGGGAGAGCCAGGCCGGGGTCCAGGTCTGCAGCTCCTCGCCCAGTCGTCCCGGGGAGATGAGCGCCATCTCGTCGGTCTCGGCCCCGCGGCGGGGGGCGTCGGGGGGCTCGGGGCGGAAGAGACCCGTGAGCAGCAGGTCGACGATCCAGGTCGACAGGGTCCCCCCGGCCACACAGGGCGTGCCCGGGTTGTGCGGGGTGGGTACTGTCGTGGCCCCCGTTGCGCCGCTTGTGCCCGTGAAGCCCGTCGGGGCCGGCACCGAATCCGGGGAGTGCGCCGTGGTCTGCTCCGTGCCACTGCGTCGTGGGGGGTGTCCCCAGCCACCTGTCGGCAGCGAGGGGACGTCCCAGGGGCGTCCGTCCAGGCAGTGTGCGGGGTAGTCGTGGGTGACGGGGACGACCAGGTCGCGGGGGTTCCGGCGAAGATCCTCCAGCAGCGCGGACAGGGTCTCCAGGTCCTCGGGCCCGGGCTCGACGCGCCCGATCGCCCCTTCCAATGTCATGGCTCCACCCTATCCGGGCCGGTGGTCGCCCTCGTGCACCATCCGCCCCGGCGGCCCCCGCCCGCCTCCTCCTCACCGTCCGCCCCGGTGCGCACGCGCGCCTTGGTCACTGCGTCGGAAGGGGAGCGTCCCCTCGCTACCCTTGCCCCATGGGCAACCTCCTGGCCGCGAACCACCTCCTCACCCTCTTCCTGGTGGTGGGGGTCGGAGCGGCCCTCGGCGCCATCCGCTTCGGCCCCCTGCGCTTCGGGGCGGCCGGGGCACTGTTCGTCGGACTCGCCGTGTCCGCCTGGCGTCCCGAGACCGGGGAGGGCATGGAGATCGTCCAGCAGATCGGCCTGGCCTTCTTCGTCTACACCGTCGGTATTTCTGCGGGGGCGACCTTCTTCCAGGACCTGCGGCGCCAGACCGGGCTCCTGCTCGCCTGCGCTGCCGTGTGCCTGCTGGGTGCGCTGGTGGCCGTCGGAGGTGGCGCCCTGCTGGGCCTGGACAAGGGGCTCAGCACAGGTCTCTTCACCGGCGCCCTCACGGCCGCCCCCGCACTGGACGCGGCCACGCGGGTGACGGGGGACCCCCAGGCCGCAGTCGGCTACGCCTTCGGGTATCCGATCGGCGTCGTGGTGGGCATCGTCGTGGTGACGATGACCGTGACCCGCTCCTGGGCCGGTCGCAGGGACACACCCTCCCTGGCGGGGACGGGACTGGACGCGATGACCGTGCGGGTGCGCCACACCGTGGGCACACGCAGCATCCCGGCGTGGGCGGACCAACGCATCCGCATGTCCTACCTCCGGCGCGAGGGCCGCACCCGGGTGGTCGTGCCCGGGGAGGAGCTGCGCGAGGGAGACCTGGTCCTCCTCGTCGGCGATCCGAGCTCTCTCAACGAGGCGTTCAAGGACATCGGTGACCCCGTCACCCGCCACCTCTCAGACGACCGCACGGATGTCGCCTTCGAGCGCATCGTCGTGTCGAACCCGGAGGTGGCGGGGCGCACGGTGGGTGAACTCGGCATGGCCACGCGCTTCGGGGCTGCCATCACCCGGGTGCGCCGCGGAGACCTCGACCTGCTCGCCCGCGACGACCTGGCCCTGCAGCTGGGTGACCACGCCGCGGTGGTCGTCCCCACGGAGGACCTCGACGCCGTCCAGACCTTCCTGGGGGACTCCGAGCGTCGCGTCGCCGAGGTGGATGCCATGGCATTCGGCATCGGGATGGTGCTCGGGATGCTCCTGGGGGCCGTGTCCTTCCCGATGCCCGGCGGTTCCACCTTCCAGCTCGGCTCCGCCGCCGGTCCCCTCGTGGTCGGTATGGCGCTGGGCGCGCTGCGGCGCACCGGGCCCCTGGTGTGGACGCTGCCGGAGTCCGCGAACCTGACGATCCGCCAGATCGGGCTCATGCTCTTCCTGGCGGCCCTGGGCCTGGGCGCCGGACCCGACCTGGGTGGACTGCTGGTCTCCTCACAGGGTTGGAGGGCTGCCCTGCTGAGTGTGGTGATGGTCGCGGTGTGCTGCCTCGCCCTGGCTGCGGCGGGACGCTGGATGGGCCTGTCCGCTCCCCGTACCGCTGGGGGAGTGGCCGGGTTCCTCGGTCAGCCCGCCGTGCTGCAGGCCGCTGCCGCCCGTCTGCCCGACGAACGCATCGAGGCTGCCTACGCGACCCTCTTCGCCTTCTCGATCATCGTCAAGATCCTCCTGGTCCCCCTCATCTGGGCGCTGCCCTGAGCGACCGTCCCCGGACGCCTGGCACTGGGCGCCCGGCGCTGGACACGGGACCGCGGCAGCGGAACCCGGCAGCGGGACGCCGGCAGCGCCCGGGCAGTAGGCGCAGGGGAGCACCCGGGAGACCGGGTGACCAGCTCACATCTGGGGCGGGGTGGAGTTGTTCGTCATGAGCACCGGGCCCACGAATCCCGCCTCCTGGAGTGCGCAGGTGAGGGAGCGCTGTGCCTCGACGGGGCGGGCGAGGCCGGCATTGAGCTCCAGGTGGATGACCTCCAGGGCCGCCAGACCGCCGGGTTCGCGCACGGGGGCCACCTCGAAGCGTGGGTCGAGCACGAGTGCGGCGCCGGCGAGGTCCCCGGGTGCGCCGAAGATCCAGGTCGTCGCCCCGATCCCCTCAGGTGCGTCGTGGATGAAGGTGTGCACCAGGACGACGCGCCGACCCTCGTGGGGATGCGCGTGTCCCACACGGGTGAAGGCATCGACATGTGCGTCGGCGACGTCGCCGTGCACCAAGGTGTGGGCGTAGGCGCCGATACCGCGCAGTGTGAGCTCGTCGGCGAGAGTGCCGAGGGCGTCGTCCTCGAAGTCCTCCTCGGCGAAGTACATGACCGCACCGCCACCGGGCTGGTCCTCCCCGACCAGGGAGGTCTCGATCCCGGCGTCGCTGAGCGCCCGGTGGGCCAGGGTGGAGGCCTCGCCCGGCCAGGTGTGGACCAGGGCGACATTGGCACCCATGCGCTGGACGAAGGCGTAGGTGTCGAATCCGGGCGTGCTCTGCATGCGGGTGGGCCTCCACGTGTGGGGACGTCGGGCGCGAGGGGGACACCGACGCGCCGCTGCTCCTGGGGGATCATCCTAGGTTCTGCCCGGCCCCACCGGGAGGGCCGACGAGGACGGGGCCTCACGGCACCCGCCGGGGGAGGGGACCCCGTGGGTAGGGTGGTGGACATGACGACACCCCAATTCATCCTCGACCTGCGTGAACACATCGGCCATGCCCCCCTGTGGGTTCCCGGCTGCACGGCGGTGGTCCTGCGTCGGAGTGCGCGTGACGCAGAGCCTGAGGTGCTCGTCGTGCGCCGCAGCGACACCCATGCGTGGACCCCCGTGACGGGGATCGTGGATCCCGGCGAGGCGCCCGCGGTGGCTGCCGCACGCGAGGTCCTGGAGGAGGCCGACGTCGTGGCCACCCCGCGGCGCCTGATCTCCGTGGACGTGGTGGGCCCGGTCGTCTACGACAACGGGGACGTCTCCAGCTACCTCGACACGGCATTCGCGATGGACTGGGTCTCGGGGGAACCGAGGCCGGCCGACGGGGAGAACACCGAGGCTCACTTCGTGCCCGCCTCCCAGCTGCCTCCGATGAACGAACGCTTCCGCAGGGTCATCGCCCGCGCCCTCACCGACGAGGTCGCCGCCGCCTTCGAGGCCCCCCAGGGCCCGGGGCCCGGGGCCGATGGGCGGCTGGCCGTGCCACGTCCAGCGGGTCTCTGAGGCCCGCCTCCGGCCCGACCGGGGCGTCCACCCGTGACGACCCCAGCCCCTTGGAACGGTGCGGGCCGTCCGGGTCGTTCCTGAGGGCGATGCCGAGCACCCCACACCCATGACGGTGGTCACATCCAGCGGTTGCGGGTCCACCCACCCGGTGGTGGGATGGGGAGATGGAGAACAAACCGGAGAAGATCGTGTACACCGCCGTCGCAGAATCGACGGGAGGACGCTCGGGCCGTGCCGTCTCGACGGATCCCGACATCAGCCTCGACCTGAGGACACCCAAGGCCATGGGAGGTCCCGGCGACGGGACCAACCCCGAACAGCTCTTCGCCATGGGATACGGGGCCTGCTTCCAGGGAGCCCTCGGACTCGCCGCCAAGGAGGCAGGCGTCTCCGTGAAGGATTCCGTGGTGCGCACCTCGGTCGGGATCGGCCCTGAGGGTGAGTCCTTCGCCATCTCGGTCCTGCTGGAGGTCTACATCCCGGACCTGCCCATCGAGCAGGTCGAGGAACTCGCCAGGCGCACCCACCAGCTCTGCCCCTACTCGAAGGCGACGCGTGGCAACGTCCCCGTCGAGGTCTCTGCCGTCGAATCCCTCTGAATGGAGGGCCGATGGCCGGCCTGCCCTCCCGGGCTGACCGGGCGACACAACGGTACCGATGTCGGCACCGACGCGATGCCCCCACCGATTCGGTGGGGGCATCGCCCTGTGTCCGGATGGGCGCGGCGACGAACGCGCGCTCAGGCCCCCATCCAGTACGCGTGCAGTGCCCCTGACATGGCGTGGAGGTCCGCGATGTGGCTCATCTCCCGGGCCGAGTGCATCGACAGGAGACCGATGCCGACGTCGACCGTGGTGATGCCCAGTCGCGTCGTCGTGATCGGACCGATCGTGGACCCGCACGGCATGGCGTTGTTGGAGACGAACTCCTGGTGGGCCACACCGGCAGCGGTGCACGCCCTGTCCCACAGGGCGGTGCCCACGGCGTCGGTGGCATAGCGCTGGTTGGCGTTGATTTTGATCATCGGCCCGCGACCCATGACGGGGCGTGTGTCGGGATCGTGGCGGTCGGCGTAGTTGGGGT
>JBQEKJ010000085.1:5542-8330 GCA_052103835.1 Pauljensenia sp. | reverse complement strand
GCCGGCGATCACCGTGCCCAGGGTGATGAGGAAGCCCTGGAAGGGACCGAAGAAGCTGTCGGTGAAGAACACGACGACGATGGTGCCCACCAGCATGATCGTCCCGTCGATGGCGGTGGCGACCGGGCGGATGATCGGCACACCCGTGGCCAGCATCGACAGGCCCGAGGAGTAGATGTCCATGACGATGCCGCCCACCAGGCCCAGGATCGCCACGAGGGCGAAGGGCACGAGGAACCAGGTCGGCAGGATCGTGGTCAGTGCGCCGATCGGGTCGAGGTTGATGGCGTCGCCCAGGGCGGGGTCCGAGCCGACCAGGAGGAGGCCGATGAGGACCAGCAGCACCGTCGGCAGGGAGGACCCGAAGGTCGTCCAGAAGACGACGCCGCCGGTGGAGGACGTGCGCGGCAGGTAACGGGAGTAGTCGGCGGCGGCGTTCATCCACCCGAAGCCGAAGCCGGTGAGCACCATGCACAGGGCGCCGATGACGGCGGTCGTGGGGCCGGCGGGCAGTGCGGAGACGGCCTCCCAACTGATGTGGGGCAGCACGAGGGCGACGTAGATGACGGTGAGGACCGCGGTGGCCCAGGTGATCCAGGTCTGGACGCGCATGATCGTGTCGAAGCCCAGGATCCCCGCTCCCCCGGCGATCGCCACCACCAGGACCAGGGCCACGATCTGGGCGACCAGGTGGTTCGTGAAGCCCAGCGCCCCCATGACGGTGGCGGAGGCCTGGACGGCCATGATGCACAGGAACGTCTCCCAGCCGACGGTGAGCATCCAGGAGATCGCCGCCGAGATGCGGTTGCCGTCGAAGCCGAAGGCTGCCCGGGAGAGCACCAGGGTCGGGGCGGAGCCGCGCTTGCCGGCGATGGCGATCAGGCCACAGACGAGGAAGGAGAGGATCACGCCGATGAGGGAGGCGGCCACCGCCTGCCAGAAGGAGATGCCGAAGCCGAGCACCCACGCGCCCCAGGAGATGCCCAGGACGGAGATGTTGGCGGCGAACCAGGGCATGAACAGGTTCGAGGGCGTGCCCTTGCGGTCGGACTCGGGGATGACGTCGAGGCCGGCCATCTCGACGGCCAGGGTCGAGGTGGTGAGGGGGACGCCTGGATCAGTGGGGAAGGGAGCGGTGCTCATGGGGCTGTGACCTCCTGTGCGACGGTGCTCATGAGCGTAGTCGACGCAGATGACCCGGCGTCAGTCCCTCGCTGTGGTGGGTCCGCAGGTCGGTGGGTGTGCCTGGCCCCGGTGGGGCCGGGCGGGTGCGACCTCGGTGGGGCTGGGCGGGTGCGGCCCGGGAAGGTCACGGGTGCACGCGGGTACGAGGGCGGCCACGCCCACCGGACGGAACCGCCGGACAGGGCGGGACCACCAGACCGGCCGCGAGCGTCCCGCACCCCGTCCCCCGCGGTCACCGACCGTCAGTCGGAGGTCGCCGGCCTCGGAGTCCTCCTGATCGAGAACGCATCCCTGAGCTCGGCGGTGTGGGTGGCGGCGAGGGCGGTCATGTACAGGCTCAGGGCCGTCGCCACGAGGAAGGACACGATCACGGTCACTCCCCCGGTGGCCGCGCCGCTGGACAGGTCCGCCCTCGCGACCTCGTCGGAGAACACGCCTCCCAGGGCGGACATCAGCCAGAACCCGGCGATCACGAGGACCCATTCACCGAGCACTCGCACGAGCATCCTCGTCATGGTTCTCTCCATCCGTCGTCAGGTTCCCGTAGGCCTCGAACCCACCGTGGCACCGCGGGCGGGCATGCACACCGGCTTCCTTCAGTGCCGGACCACGGGGTTGGACAGGGTGCCCACCCCCTGGATGGCGATGTCGACATGGTCCCCGGCGACGATCGGGCCCACACCCGCCGGGGTCCCGGTGATGATGACGTCCCCGGGCAGCAGGGTGAAGACCTTCGACACGTAGGAGACCAGCTCACGCACGGGGGTGAGCATGTTCGCCGTCGTGTCGGACTGACGCAGCTCTCCGTTGACGGTTGCGGTCACCCGCAGGTCGGTGACGTCGAGGTCCGGGTCCACCACGATCCAGGGCCCCAGCGGGCAGGCCGTGTCGAAGCCCTTGGCGCGCGTCCACTGTCCATCCGCGCGCTGCGCGTCGCGGGCGGAGACATCGTTTGCGCACATGTAGCCCAGGATGATGTCGCCCACGTCCTCGGGTTCGACGTCCTTGGCCAGGGTCTTGATGACGACCGCCAGTTCCGCCTCGTGGTGGACCTCCTGGGACCACTCCGGCAGCACGATCGGATCGTCGGGGCCGATGACGGAGGTGTTGGGCTTGAGGAACAGGATCGGGTGATCGGGTGCCTCGCCTCCCATCTCGCGGGCGTGGTCGGCGTAGTTCTTGCCCACGCCCACCACCTTGGAGCGCGGGATGACCGGTGAGAGCAGTCGGATCTCCTCCAGCTCGACGATCTGGCCGGAGGGCTCGACCGGGGAGAAGAGGGGGTCACCCTTGAGCACGACCACCCGGGTCGAGTCGTCCTCCAGGGCGCCGTAGCGCGGGGAGCCACCATCGGAGAAGCGCACGATTCGCATGCCACCAGCCTAGTCCGCGACGTCTGCGCTGCAGCGGTCCCCTACGAGGGCGTCCCCGCGTGGTCCTGGGCGGTGAGGACCGGCTGCGGGCCCTCACCCGTTCCCTCGCCGTGCGCGCCCGGATCCCGACCCGGCCTCGAACAGGAGGCCTCGCATCCGACCCCGACCACTGGCTGGACCAGGACCAGGACCAGGACCAGGACCAGGACCAGGACCAGGACCAGGACCAG